>CAYQOI010000025.1:3247-15377 GCA_964419085.1 uncultured Cytophagia bacterium
GATGATGGGCGGGAAGTCGTCTTCAATCGCGAAAAATGTAATCCGGGAGGTGGAGGGCATCGGCCGCGTCACCTTCCGGCGTAGCTCGCGGGCCAGGCGGGTCTCCATCCGGGTTGCGCCCCACAGCGGTGTGCTGGTGGTGGTGCCGCGCGGGGTTTCGTTGGCTCAGGCCCAGGCACTCGCCGTCTCCCGGGCCGGGTGGATCGCCAGAGCGCTGCAGAAAGTGCGGGCCCTGGAAAAACCCCGAGTCCTCTACGATGGTACGACGCCTCTCCGGACGCGGCGCCATGTCTTGGAGGTGAAAGCCGGCGGCGTGGAGCGGGTAGAGGCGCGCATCGCTGCGGGCGTGATCACCGTGTGCCACCCGGAGGGGCTCGCTCTCACCGACCCGGAGGTTCAGGAGGCCATCTGGAGCGGACTGGTCGCCGCGTGGCGGACGGAGGCTAAGGCGCTTCTCCCGCCTCGAGTGGCGCTACTGGCGCGACGGCACGGCTTCCGCTACCGCCGGGTGTTCATCAAAAACCACCGCTCCCGCTGGGGGAGCTGCTCCGCTGCCAACAACCTCAATCTCAGCCTCCATCTCATGCAACTTCCTGACGAGCTTATCGACTACGTGATTCTGCACGAACTGGTACACACCGAAATCAAGAACCATGGCCCGGCGTTCTGGTGCCGACTGACGGAAGTTTGTCCCCGCGCCTCCCATCTCAGACAAGAGTTGAAAAAACGCGCTTCTGCGGTCCTGCGCTGGGATTAGATCCGGCCGATTGCTGTTTATTCAGGCTTTATGTTTCGGTGGCCTTCGCGGTGGCGATGAGGTTTCTGGCCAATACGATGATCGCGGCCATCGCGACGACTCCTGAGATGCCGAACAGGCTGCTGGCGATTTGGGCCGCAGTGGGCAAAGCCGCCAGCCAGGGTGCGGGAAGCAGCAGAGGGAGCACGCGACAGAGCACGGCCAGGTTCACCAGCCAGAAGGTCACGATCACCAGGCGCGGAAACGCGATGCGCTTCTTTTTCAGAAAGCCAGGAATCATTCTGGGCGCCATGCCCAGAATAAGCTGCGTTACCAGGCCGAGAAGGTAGAGGTGCCGGATGGCGTCCGTGCTGACCGCAAAGGCCCGGCCCAGGAGAAAGGTTGTAGCTCCCGCTATTTCGAGAAGGGCCGCCAGGACAAGCCAGAAGTAGGCCCCGTAAACCAGCTTCTCGAAGCTCCCGAATTCCCCGTAATCCGGCAGTCCCGGACGAGTGGGCCGGCGCTCCGGGCCGGGCTCCAGGACGCGATTTACCGTCCACGGAGGACGGCGGCGGGTCAGGAGGTCGAGTTTCCAGACAAAGGCCAGGATCACGAGCCCGCGGAAGAGAAGCCCAACGTGGGAGAGGTTTTCGGCGCTCTTACCGGGCAGAGCGGCGATGACGGGGACCTTCGGAACCAGGTAGAGCAGGACCGAGGCGAGAAAGCAGATCGCCAGGCGGTCGACCCGCCAGTCGATGGCCGAGAGGCGCAGATAGAGGGGAAACAGGCGCACCGAGAACGCGAAGATGACCGGCAGCAACACCAGGTTCAGGAACAGGTGCACGCCAAGCTCATTCCATCCGGGGTTCAGCGTGATCCGCTGACGGAGCATCATTTCCATCAGCAGAAACAGGTTCAGGGTGGCGTAAAGCAGCCAGCCGGTGAGCATCATCAGAAAAAACGGGCGTACCGACTGCAGCACAGAGGTCGTACCCCGGCGCCGCACAGCGAGCACGGTCTTGGTCAACAGCCGGACGTACAGCAGGATGCCCACCCACTCCAGCCCGCCTGAAACGACGGCCGCAGCGGTCGCCACCTTGAACAGAGAGGTCCCCGTGAGGTAGGGAAGAAACGAGCAGCTCACGAATCTCAACAGCAACCCGGCCACCAGGGTCCACAGAATTTGGTGAATTTGTTCGGGCTTTTCCAGCGGGACGCCGGCCAGCCGGGGGACGAAGTGCAGGCTGATGCTGACGATGAACAGGCCCGCCCAGCCGACCAATTGCAGGTGCCCGTGCATCTGGACGTAGGTCGTGAAAAGCTTACCCAACGGCAGGCCGAAGCCGATAACCGACGCGACGTGTGCACCCACCGCAAACCCGGCAAAGGTCGCGATGCCCAGCGCCCACCAGATGTAGCGGATTTCAAACGGAGCTTGCGCGGAGCCGGATTTCATTTGGAAGAGGAGAAGGTCAGGCTTCCGGGGTGTTCTTTTCGGAAGAGATTTCGGTAAGCCGTACGGGGCGGTGTTCGGCCAGAGATCGCTGCGCGGCCAGGCCCAGTTGCAGGGGGATCAGGCCGTCTTCGCCGGTCACCGGAGGGGGCGTGTCATCACGAATGCAGTCGATAAAAGCCCGCATCTCCGCGACGTACGCTTCCCGGTACCGTTCCAGGAAGAAATAGAGGGGCTTGGCGCTCCGCACGGCCTGTTGGTCCAGCGTCACGACGTTGTCGGGCGTGTTGTTGTGGGCCTGAACCATGCCTTTTGAACCGAAGACTTCGACGCGCTGGTCGTAACCGTAGACCGCCTGGCGGCTGTTGTCGATGGTGCCCAGAACACCGTTTTCAAACGTCAGGTGGACGATGGCGGTGTCCACGTCGCCAGCCTCCTTGAAAGCCGGGTCCACGAACACGTCGCCTACCGCGTAGACTTCCGCGACGTCGCTGCCGATGAGGAAGCGGGCCATGTCAAAATCGTGAATGGTCATATCCAGGAAGATGCCACCGGAGACGCGCACGTAGGCGAGGGGCGGAGGTGCCGGGTCACGGCTGGTGATCCGGAGGATGTGGGGCTCTCCGATTTCGCCGCCCGCGATGGCCTCTCGCACGCGGCGAAAGTTCGCATCGAATCGCCGATTGAAGCCCACTTGAAATTTCACGCCCGAGGACTCCACCGTCTCCAGCGCCTGTTTGACCCGCAGCAAGTCGAGGTCGATGGGCTTTTCGCAGAAAATGTGTTTTCCGGCGCGTGCCGCATCCTGGATAATCTGAGCGTGCGTGTCGGTGGAGGAGCAGATGACCACCGCGTGGATGTCCGGGTCCTCCAGAAGCGCGTGGTAGTCGGGCACGGCCTTCGGGATCTCCAGCCGGGCGGCGGTCTCCCGGGCCGCGTCCAAGATCACGTCGCTGATGGCGAGCAATCTGGCTTCGGGGATGCGGTAGGCCAGATTTTCTGCGTGCAGCTTGCCGATGCGTCCGGCGCCCACAACGCCAACACCGATTTTCATCGCTTCACCTCTGCTTTTGCTTTCATTTAACAAGGGTCTACCTGGCGAAAAGTCTTACGGACTCTGATCTCCCGTGCCTGTTTGCGACCACGCTCCACCTAATCCAGATTCTCGATGGGGACCGGTTGAACGGGGTCGGCCAGCTCGAAGGAGAAGATCCTGGAGTAAAAGTAGAGCTCCGCCTCCAGAGACCGTTTGATGGTTTCGGCCTTACGGAAACCGTGTTGTTCACCTTCGAACGCCAGATAGGCCACCGGCAGCCCTTTTTTGCGCAACGCATCCACCATCATCTGAGCCTGATTGGGCGGGACGACCTTGTCTTCCAGTCCCTGCATGATGATCACCGGGCAGGCGAGCCGTTCGGTGAAATGGATGGGGGACCGTTGGATGTAAACGTCCCGCTGTTCAGGGTAAGGGCCGATGAGTCCGTCCAGGTAGCGCGACTCGAATTTGTGCGTGTCTTTGGCCAGCGCTTCGAGGTCGCAGATGCCGTAGTAGCTCGCGCCCGCCTTGAAGAAGTCCCGAAACGTCAGCGCGCTGAGCGTGGTGTAGCCGCCGGCGCTGCCGCCGGTGATCGCGGTTCGGTTGCCGTCGACGCGTCCCGTTTCTGCTAGAAACTTCGCCGCGTTCACGCAGTCATCCACATCCACGATGCCCCATTTGTGCTTGAGCCGCTCGCGGTACTCCCGGCCGTAGCCGGTGCTGCCGCCGTAGTTCACATCCACCACCGCGAACCCTCTGCTGGTCCAGAACTGGGTTTTGAGCTCCAGGGTGCTGGAGGTTGCGCCGGTGGGACCGCCGTGGCTTTTCACGATCAACGGCGGCTGTTCGCCTTCCGGTCCGACGAAGTCGCGATTCTGCGGCGGGTAGAAATACGCGTGTGCGGTCTTTCCGTTTTCGGTGGGGAACTCGATGGCCTCCGGCCTGGAAATAAAGGTCGTGTCGAAGTTGATCACCGCGGAACGGCGCAGGATGTCGAACGTTCTGGTTTCGAGATCGAGTTTGACGATCGCGTTGGGCATAATGGGCGCGCCGGCGATGAACGCGGCGGTGTGCGCATTCGCGCGGATTTGCTCGAAATGCGTGAACGGCGTATCGATTTCATCGAGCTGCCGTGTTCGGGTGTTGAGCTCGGCCAGATGCCAGGTGCCTCGCTCGAAGTAGGTGCAGAGCAAACGCTCTTGTGTGATGAATGCATACGTGGACATGCCGAACACCCACTGCGGCAGCCCGAACTCCGCGGCCCGGGGCAAGACAGGCTCGATGCCGCCTTCCGACAGGCGGTACAGGTTCCACCAGTTGCTGCGGTCCGAGACGAAATAGAGCGTGCCGTCGGGCGACCACTCGGGCTGAAAAATGGATTCCGTCGGACCGCCTGCCACCTTCCGTGGGGAGCGCAGGGTACCATCTTCCCGAATTTCCGCAACCCACAATTCCGTTCCGTCCCACGGCATATTGGGATGATTCCAGGTCAGCCATGCCAACCGGGTGCCGTCCGGACTGAGCCGGGGGGAGGAATAAAAGTCGTTTCCGGCAACCAGCGTTACCGGCTCGCCGGCTTTATCGAGGGGAACCGCGACGAGCGAGTTTTCTGCTTCTGCGCCGCCGACAGTGTGGTCCTCCAGAACGCAAATCAGACGGTTTCGCCGTGCGTCGAACACCGCGTCGGCGTAGCGGTAGGCCCTGTCAGGCGTGAGCGGCTGCGGCTTTGCCTGCCCGCCCATCCGATACACGCGCTGGTCTTTGAAATTGGAAAAATAAACGACGCCGTCTTTCACCGCGAATGCACCGCCGCCGTACTCGTGCACGGTGGTGCGGGCGTTGAACGGGCTCGGTGTGACATCCCGGGTTTTGCCGTCGTGCCATCGCACCACGACGTTTCGTCCGCCCTCTGAGGGGCGCATTTCGAGCCAGTAAATGCTGTCATCATCCAGTGCGATCTGTCCCAGCCTCACCGTTTCTGAGACGATGAGATCGCTGGTGATGGGCGATTTCCATGAACCGTAGGGCGCGGTTTTGGGTGTGAGCATCACGCTTCTCCCTGTTCTGCTTTGTTCTTGGGCGGACTGGTTGGTTGTGCAGCTGAAGAGGATAATACAAAAGAGAAAAACATAGTGTGACGAAAAGCCGAAGGCGCGACCGGCAAGATACGACACACGAGCGATTGCTTTTTTCTTCACCTTGATAATATACCAAATGTCGTGGGTGGAGTCAAGTCGAAATCTGATGCTATTTTGGTTGAAGATTGGATAAGATTTGCGTAAGTTGTTTTACCAATTTGACAACGAGGAGAAAGGATGTCGCAGCAAACCTACCTAACCGCCTGTCCCATGGATTGTCCGGACACCTGCAGCCTGCGGGTCGAGGTAAAAGATGGCAAGATCACGAGCATCGGGGCTTCTGAACTCAATCCCGACACGCAGGGCTTCATCTGCAGCAAGATCTCTCATTTTGCCCGCCGTGTCTATTCCAGCGAGCGCGTGCACTATCCACTGCGACGCACCGGGGAGAAAGGAAAGGGCGAATTCGAGCGGATCAGTTGGGAGACCGCCGCCGAGATCATCTGCGAACGGTTTCGCCGGATCAAACAGGAATGGGGAGGGGAGGCGATTTTACCTTTTTCCTACGGCGGTTCCAACGCGATGCTGGGGCAGGATACGGTGGACCGGGCGTTTTTTGCCAGGCTGGGGGCTTCCCGGCTCGCTCGTGTCGTCTGCGCCGCACCCACCACCGAGGCCGCTTTGGGCATGTACGGGAAGATGCCCGGCACCGCGTTTGAAGATTACCAGCACGCGAAATTCATTCTCATTTGGGGCGCCAATCCCAAAGCATCGAACATTCATCTGGTGCCGTATCTGAAGAAAGCCAGAGGCCGGGGCGCCAAGATCGCGGTGGTGGACCCGCGGCGGAACTTCTCGGAAAACGAGTGCGACTTGCATCTGCCGGTCTATCCCGGCACCGATGTGGTGGTGGCTTTGGCCATGATCGACCTCTGGAGGCGACAGGAGCTGCTGAACTGGGATTTCATCAAACAACATACAAAGGGGGCGGAGGTCCTCCTGAAACAGGCCGAGGCCTGGCCGGTTGCCCGTGCTGCAGAGGTCGCGCGCGTGGACGAAGCAGCCATCGTCGCGCTGGCCGAAATGTACGCCCTCCACGACCCTGCCGTGATCCGTGTCGGGTGGGGACTGGAGCGCAACCGCAACGGCGGGCAGTCCGTCGCCGCGGTGCTGGCCTTGCCCGCGGTGCTGGGGAAATTCGGCTTGCGGGGGTCCGGCTACACGTTGAGCAACAGCGCGGCTTACAAGCTCGATCTTCGCGACCTGGTCGTGGCCCCTTCCTGGCGAACCCGGGTGATCAACATGAACCGGCTTGGCCGCGTACTGTTGAAGGAGGATGCGCCTCCGGTTAAGGCGCTGTTCGTCTACAACTGCAACCCGGTGGTCACCATCCCGGATCAAAAAGCGGTGATCGCCGGTCTATCCCGCTCCGACCTGTTTACGGTGGTTTCGGAGCAGGTGATGACCGACACCGCACGTTTCGCAGACATCGTTTTGCCCGCGGTGACGTTTCTGGAACAGCGCGAGATCAAAAAGGGGTACGGGTCGTACGCGCTGCAATATATGGAGAAGGTGGTGGAGCCGTTGGGTGAAGCCAGGCCAAACGAGGAGATGTTCGCCCTTCTCGGGCGCACGATGGGGTGGAACGACCCGGCGTTTGCTGAAACAACCGACGACTACCTACGCCGGGCCGCTCGCTCGATCCACGGCATGGGCCGCCCGGTGGAGGTGGCGGAATTGCAGGCCGACCATATCCGGTTCTTCGATTTCCCGGGTCGCACCCCGGTGCAGTTCAAAACGGTGTTTCCCTGGACGCCGGACGGGAGAATCAACCTCGCACCGGGCAACTTAGGGGAACGCCCGTATGTGTTCACGCCTGAACCGGAAACGCCTTATCCGCTGGCCTTGATCTCACCGGCTTCCGCTAAGCTCATCAGCAGCACTCTGGGAGAGTTTAACCTGCCGGAGTTACAAGTCACTTTGAATCCCGCAGATGCCCTACCTCGCGACATCAAAAACGGTGACCTGGTGCGCGTCTTCAACCACCTCGGGGAGGTTCAGCTTTCCGCCAGGCTCAGCGACCGCGTTCGTCCCGGGGTCGTGATGATCCCCAAAGGGGGTTGGCGCAAGTCCACCTACAACGGCTTCACCGCGACGGTACTGACCCCCGATTCCATCAGCTCCGCGGGCGGTGGAGCGTGTTTCAATGACGCGCGGGTGGACGTGGAGAAAGCACTCTCCGGGGCTGCCGCCTGAACCCGCGTTTTTCCGCCTGAAAGACCTTTCCTTCCGACTCTTCTTAGCCCTGATCTATTCATGATTAAGACTGATATCTGAACTTTTTCGCAATTCTGCGGCTGAATTGCGAAAAAACTGAACTGACAGGACAACTGATTGTTTTTAGTGAGTAAAATATGTCCTGCTGGTATTCCATGAAATCCAGGTTAGGTGCTCCGATTCCGCTGCTGGTCCGCGCTCGGGCGCCCTCCCGACTTCCTGCGCGCCGATGTTAAGCTCCGCGAGAAAACGTCGATAATTAGTCTGAATTGCAAGGGATTGACCAAATGCTCAGGGAGGGCGACATGAAGCGAATCCCCCTCATCATTCTCGCCTTGATTATTTTTTGGTTCAGTGCGCTTTTCGGTGGCATCCAGGACAAGCTGGGCGTGGGTTTCAGCGTGACCACGCAGAAGCTGTTTGGCGACACGCGCAATGGCGACTTCAACTACGGCGGCAACCCGCTGGTTTTGCGCTACAACTGGCGGCCTTCGGTCTACTTTGAAACAGAGTTTGGCTACGGACAATTGTCCACCGATGTGTTGGGAAGGAGCCTGGACACAAACCTCTACACCGTTGGCGGAAAGATCGGGTACAGATTGTTCCACCGCAATCGGCTGACGCCGCTGGTTTATCTGGGTCTGGGAGCGATGAACTTCAAGGTCGGCAACGGTCAGCGCCACTGGGATGGGTACGGGCTTGCCGGCACCGGAGCGGAGTTTTTCGCCACCCCCTCCATCGGGCTCAACCTCACCGCTGATTTCCGCTACACCACGGGTGACGATTTTGACGGCAGCCGGGTTGGCGCGGGCAAAGACGCGTTTTTCAACCTCGGTGCGGGCCTGAACTTCTATTTTGGTGCCGGACACGAGCGTGGTGCGTCACATCTGGCCGACGCTGCAGAGATGGATGACGCCGCAGCACGTTTCGAGCAGGTGGGCGCTGAGGCGCCCGCGGACGACGCGAGTCTGGAGACAGCGGCAGACGTGGAGGAGCTGAGGAGCGAACAGCAGCGATTGCTGCGCCAGATCGAGGAGCGCGAAGACCACCTGCGGTTGCTGGAGTTGAAGGCAGAGATTCTTCAGCAGGAGCTGGGAAACCTGCAGCAGCAGGTGCACCCCGAAGACACGGCTCCGGGGGACGAACGCGCCTTCGACGTTGACGACGACCTGACATTGCGGTTTCAGAACGGGTTGGCCTTGTACCAGGCGCAGCATTTTGACCGGGCAGCCTCGACCTTCGAGGCGATTCTGGTGAGCGCGCCTTCTCACCCGGAGGCTGCCACCTGGTGGTACTGGCTGGGCGAGAGCCGCTTTGCAGAAGAGGCCTTTCATGAAGCGGCCGCCGCTTTCGAGCGGGCGCTGTCGCTGAATCGAGACAGGAACAGGAGTGGACTCATCCGGCTGATGTTGGCCCTGAGCCGCTGGAAAGGGGGAGACACAGCCCGTGCTTACACCGATTTGGAAGAACTCGTGCGGTCCGCGCGCGAAGACGGGGTGAAGGCGCTGGCGCTGGAATATCTGGCAAAGGTTAAGATGGAGTGGAATTGATGGGCGAGTTCGGAAACGGTCGGAAATACAGTGCAGGTTCGGACGGCAGGTTCGTGTTGGTTCATTTCGACGCCTTTTACTCAAATGGGATCCTGGAGTCATTCCTGCGGATGATTTCGGAATCTCAGCGCACAGGAGAGATCTCGCCCGAGCATTTCGGGCTGCATTTCATCAACGGGCATCCGGACCGCCGGCTCATCACTTCGCTTCAGCTTCGACCCCTGACAACGTACTCCCGCACCGCGCGCTCAAGTCGGGCGCAGGCCATCGCACGCCAGCGCGGCAGCGGGATTCTGTTCATCCAGCGGGCGGCCGGCAACGGCTTTATTCCGGACCGGTTCTTCCGTTATCTTTCGCTGGGAAAACCCGTATTGGCCTTAGTCCCCAACCCCATCGTGTACCACGACCGCATTCCGGAGTGCTATCGCGTCTACGTCGCGGACGTCAGAGAATACGTTGCCATGCGGGACGCGTTCCTCAGGATGTACCGCGATTGGCTTACGGCCAGGACAGACGAGGGAAAGCGCATTACCGTTGTGCCGCGCGACTGGGTGCCCCAGCCGAATGGCCCCGCAGGCGAGGTGGTCAAGTTGACTCGGGCAGAGGAAGCCGCGGCGGTGGAAAGTTGAGATTTTTCTTGTATTTTAGCTGAATTCTCCTGACATTCCTGAAATCGCCGAGAGGTCCAAGTGACGATTTCAGGAAATATGTCGCGGCTATTTCAGGTTTGGTTCGCATTCGTCCTTCTGTGGCTGGTGTCGATTCCGACCCGGGCGCACGGGGCGGGCCCTGACAAAAAGTCTATCTACATGGGGGCCGTGAGTTGCCGACCCTGCCATCTTTCGCCCAAAAGCGGGGCGCAGTTCAAGGTGTGGCAAGCGGGCCCGCATGCCCGGGCTTACCGGACCCTGGCATCCCAACAAGCTGCAGCGCTTGCAAAACGCCTCGGGATTGCGGAGCCGCAATCTTCCCCGCGTTGCCTGAAATGTCACGTCACCGCGTTTGGGGTGGAGAGCAACCTGAAATCACCCAAACTGACCCTGGAAGAGGGTGTGTCCTGTGAAGCATGTCACGGTCCCGGCTCGCGCTACCGCGGCCGAAAAGTGATGCGGGAGATCGCGTCAGGGAAGCGAGTTGGGACAGATCTCGGTCTGGTGCCCCAGAACGAAAAAGTCTGCGTTCGCTGTCACAACAAAGAGAGCCCAACCTTCAAGGGGTTCAATTACCGCGAGATGGTTGCCAAAATCTTGCATCCGACGCCCCGTTGAGCTGCCTCACCGTCGCCACAGATTCTTGATCCTGCCCAGGAGCCCCCCCGCCGCCGCTTTGCTCGTTTCGAGCCTGATCACCTGTACGGTCACGTTGTCCTCCCCTCCGCGGTCATTGGCCAACTGAATGAGCTTCTCGCACGCCTTACGCGGCGGATGCGACAAGATCGTGCGTTTGATCTCCTTTTCGGTCACGTTGGCTAGCCCGTCGGTGCAGAGGAGGTAGCTTTCTCCGGCGTGCAACGGGATGTCGGTGATCAGGTCGATTTCCACCTCGTCACGCGCTCCCAGGGCGCGGGTGAGAATGGAACGTTCCGGGTGGGTCCGGGCTTCCATCTCGGTGAGGATGCCTTTACGAAACATCTCCGCGACCTGGGAATGGTCTTTGGTGAGCTGCTCGACGAGTTCGCGGGTGACGCGGTAAGCGCGGCTGTCGCCGACGTGTGCGATGTAGGCGTGCTCATCCTTGAATACCATTGCGATGCACGTGGTCCCCATTCCTTCGAAAGCGGGATTCTGTTGTGCATCGTCGTAAATCTGGCGGTTTGCGGCCTGGAAGGCACGGTGCAGGCTTGAGGCGATTTCGCCAGTGTGATGGGCGAAATATTCGCGTTGGATAATGCTGACCGCAAGCTGACTGGCTCGTTCCCCGGCCTTGTGTCCCCCCATGCCGTCGGCGACGATGAACAGTTGCCCCTGAGGTGCAGAGAGGTCATCGGAGTCTTCCGGAAACTTCCCGTAGCTGTCCTGGTTGGAGGTACGCTTCAACCCAACGTGTGAGCCATTGGCGAAGGAGAGAGTTAGTTTATTGCTCATCGGGGAAAGATGCACAGCTCTTTGTTTTAATACATTTCATGAGAAAGTTTGATCCTGTGGAAGGAGCGATGAAACTGACCCGGGCTGGCAAGGCGTCCTGTATGGTGCCGCACGCCTGGGCTTTCTCTGCCGCCTGTACCGCGGAAGGCGAGCTTACGTTCCGTGGAATTATCGAATGCTTGCTCGTGACCCGACCCCTCTTTGTCACGCATCGCCTGGTCAGTTGGGCAGTTGGGCAGTTGTCCGGTGATGATGGTTTCGCTTCTTCCTCGCCTGCCGGCGGCGGGCAGGGTAATCGCTGTCTCGACGACCTCGTACGAATTCCCTTAGGCTGAGTTGCTGCTCTTGCGACCGGAGCCGCATCTTCCTACAACACAAAGAAAACATAATTGACATTTTTTGCAAGTGTAATCATAAACAAGCCGCAAGATTTTCGTCGAAGGTTGCCGCCCCCTCTTGGGGCCGAAAGGTTTCCGTCTATCGGTGTTTTTTGAGCGGCGCCGTGTTCAGGCCGGAATTTCTTTACGAACGGTCCGGTGGGCCCGGCGCGGGGCAGGTATCTGTGGCCCCGAACAAGCGGTGACGATTTCTCGCGATCTGACCATAAACGCCATCTCGCAGCGGACGGGGAATCACCCGGAGCCAGGAAACCGCACGCCACAGCCCGCCGATTCTCTCAAATGCCAGCAGTACCGCGGTGGAGCGCGTAGTTACCCTTTCGTGCGGACCGCCCAGGTTTCTGATCAGAACAACGCTGTCCCGACAAGCGAGTTGCGGCGCTCGTCCGACCAAAGAGTTAGCCAGGTCTCCGTCCAGCGGGGCGTACGCCAGCTTTCGCCGGCGGTCAATCCGCCGCACAAAACCGACGACCGCTCGGCAAAAGCTGCAGCGGTCGTCAAAAAAAATCACGTCTTGC
>CAYQOI010000026.1:0-6341 GCA_964419085.1 uncultured Cytophagia bacterium
ATTCGGTGACTTTCTCCAGCAAACGGTTGCTCAGGCTGCGCCGGAGCGTGCATCCGTTCTCAAATGCCGTGAGTAATCGCCCGCAGATGTCGAACGTGTAAACCGTAAACGTGTTGATCGCCACGGAAATGGCCTGCTTTTTCACATTAAGCAGAAGGTGATCCTGCGAACCAGGACCGCCCAAATCTGCGCGCAACTCCACCCGCATGCAAGTTTTCAAACCCGGAACCCGTTCACCGCATCGCTGCTCCGTCGCCCCCCATGTCAGACTCATATTGGCGGAACAGCTCGATGAAAGCCTCCGGCGCCTGCCTGAATGTTTCCAGACACTGCTCGCATTCAAAGTAGTAGTGGGTTCCCAGATACGAAACGAAGAGATCGTCGGCAAGCGCCTTTTCTTTTTTCACCGGCGCGTAGCACACCGGGCAGCGGGCGTCGGCTTCCGCTTCGCTGACCGTTTCGTTCTGGGCGCGATGCAACTCCGCAACATAGTAGCTGAGCAGACGAATCTCTTTGTCGGAGAGCTTGAGGGGCGGCATCTTGGTCCGCTCCACGAACTTCAAATGGGTCTGCACAAACATGCTGTCGTTGGCCAGGAAGGGATTCGACAAGTCCGGCGCCACAGAATCCGCGCGCGCCGTGCCCGTGGTGTGACATTCCGCGCAGTGTTTCTCTTCAAAAACCCGTTTGCCTTGCAGCGCTAACGCACTGAACCTGGCCGAAACAGAAGAAGCGCGCTCTTTTTGCCGAACGCAGCCTGCCAGCAAGCCAAAACTCAGGCCCGCCAAAACCATCCATCGAAAACGTGCTGTTTTCATGACTCCTCCAACAGTGCGTTGAAACCTTATATTTCCATATCAGCCCTGCAACTCGCTTCTGACCGACAAAACCGGACAGGACGCGATCTTGAGGACCTTCTCGGTCACGCTCCCCAACAGGGCCCGGGAAAAACCCGAACGACCATGGGTGGCCATCGCGATGAGGTCGATATCCCAGTCCTGCGCAAACTCGAGGATGCCGTACCCTGGCGACCCGTGGTGGTGACGGACAAATTTCTTGGTTTCGATCCGGCTGAATTCCTCGGGCAGCTCCCACTGTTGCGCCAATTTCTTTTTCACCTTCTCGAAATACTCATATTCCTTGAGCTGTCCCTCGCGATCCATGCGATGTCCGATTTCAACGACATGCAGCAAGTAGATCTCCGCTTTGAACCGCTTCGCGATGGACGCGACCATGGGCAAAACCGCGTAGGAAAGCGGCGAAAAGTCGATGGGAACCAGGATGCGTTTGATATCGACGCGCTGACGCGGGCGGACGGTCAGGACCGGACAGTTCGCTTTGCGCGTGACTTTCTCCCCGGTGGACCCCAAAAACAGCCGCTCGAACCTGGAAAGCCCTTTTGCTCCCAGGACAATGAGGTCAAAGCGGTTTTGTTCGGCGTATTCCAGAATCTCGATGTAGGGCGTGCCCGTACGAATCACTTTTTTTATCTTGCCGCTCCAGTCCCCGGTAAACTCGTTGAGCTCCTGTAACAAATCCTCCTCTGACTCCGGCCCGTAACCGGGAAAATCGGGCATGAGTGCGGTGTAGGCTTCGGCAAGATTCGGCGAGACGTGCATGACCTCGAGTTCCGCTTTGAAGGCCTTTGCGAAGACCTGGGCATGTTCAAATGCATGCCGCGAGGCGTCGGAAAAGTCCAGCGGACAGAGGATTTTATTGAAATGCTTCATCGGCTCACCCTCCTTTCGGCTGCGCCCTACGAGTCCAGAGGTCCGCCATCAATGCGAATCGTTGTGACGTCTGCGGAACTCGAATAAAGACAAGGTGACTGCGACGACCAGGGCCATCAGCACCGCTCGGCCCCAGTCGTAAGTCCGGGCCACATCGAACAGCCGGTCCCAGACAAACGTGACCGCGATGTACGCCAGAAACGCGGTCACAAACGCGAACCCAAAGTAAAGAAAAACTGCTTTCATCTTCATCACTCTACCCTCGGGGATGCGGAAACTCACAACACTTTCCGCTCCCGCGCAAACGCCTCCAGTTCTTCACGAAAATCTGGATGCGCGATCCCAATCAACGCCTCCGCCCGTTCGCGCAGGCTTTTCCCATGCAAATAAGCCACCCCAAACTCGGTCACAACGTAGTGGACGTCTCCGCGACTGGTCACGACTCCGGCGCCTTCCTTCAGATGCGGCACGATGCGAGAAATGGTGCCATTCTTGGCAGTGGAAGGCAGGGCGATGATGGGTTTGCCGTCTTTGGCTCGCGCCGCGCCGCGGATAAAATCCACCTGTCCTCCGAATCCGGAGTAAATGATGTAGCCGATGGAATCGGAGCAGACCTGGCCGGTCAAATCCACCTCCACCGCGGAATTGATGGCCACGATCCCGTCATTTTGGGCCACCACAAACGGGTCGTTGGTGTAATTAACCGGATGCAACTCGAACAGCGGGTTGTTGTGAATATATTCATAAAGCTCGCGGCTGCCCAGAACGAACGTGGCGATCACTTTGCCGGGATGCAGCGTCTTAAACGCGTTGGTGACGATTCCGGCTTCCACCGCTTCCATGACGCCGTCGGAGACCATCTCTGTGTGAATACCGAGATCTTTGCGGCCTTTTAGAAGCGAAAGCACCGCGTCGGGGATCCCGCCGATCCCCAACTGCAGCGTCGCCCGGTCTTCGATGAGCGGCATGATATGTTGAGCGATTTTCTTCTCCACCTCTGAACAGGCTTTTTTCTCCAGCGTGGGAAGCTCCGCGGAGACTTCGACGATCTTGTTGAGTTTGGAAACATGCAGAAAACAATCGCCCAGCGCACGCGGCATCTTTTCGTTGACCTGTGCGATGACCACTTTGGCGGTCTCGGCCGCCGCCTTGGTGGCTGCGGTTTCCACGCCAAGCGAAACGAACCCATGGTCGTCCGGCGGCGACGTTTGAATGATGGCCACATCGAGTTGCACCTGCTCTCTGAAAAGGCGGGGGATTTCGTAAAGAAAGATCGGAAAATAGTCCGCTCTTCCTTCGTTGACTGCCTGGCGGTCGGCCGGGCCCACGAAGAGCGACTTGTGGCGGAAATGGCCGGCCATCTCGGGACGGGAAAGCGGATCGTCCCCCATCAGCAGCAGATGAAAGACCTCCACCCCCTGGAGTTCATCTTTCCGGTCGGCCAGCGCGTTGAGAATCGTGTACGGCGTGGCCGCGTTACCCGAACTAAAGATCCGGTCGCCGCTCTTTATCTCCGAAACCGCCTCCGCGGCAGAAACAACCCGTTTTTTATATTCCTCGATCCATTTCATCTCGGCTCAACACTCCTTTGGCTTACTCACAGGTTCAGCATGGCTTCCAGCGGCTTGTAGTCAAATCCGAACAGCTCGGTGATGGTCTTCTTCGTGCTCATCCCGCGGTACAGGTAGGTGCCGTTTTGCAGGCTCACATTTGTTTTCAGCGCGCCTTCCACACCGGACTGGGCAACCAGGAGCAGCCGCGGCAACAGCGCGTTGTTCAGCGCATGCGAGGCGGTGCGAGCCACCGATGCGGGAATGTTGGGCACACAATAGTGGATGACCCCGTGCTTGACGTACGTGGGATGGGACAGAGTCGTCGGGTGGCTGGTTTCCACGCAACCGCCTTGATCGATGGACACATCGATGATGGCCGAGCCCCGTTTCATCTCCTTCACCAGCCATTCCGGAACCAGGTGCGGCGTCCTTTCACCGTGCACCATCACCGCACCGATGAGCACGTCGGCAAACCTCGCGGCGCGTTTCACCAGCAGCGGCGTAACAATGGAAGTCGACACCTTTTTGGGCAGGCGCTGGTTCAACCGCCGCAGGCTGTTGACATCTTTGTCCATCACCAACACCTGTGCCCCCAATTCGGAAAAGGAGCGCGCGGCGTAATAGCCCACGGTGCCCGCGCCGAGAATCACCACATTGGCCGGCGGAATGCCGGAAACCCCGGCCAGCATGATCCCTCTTCCGCCGGATTCACACTCCAGCAAGCGCCCCGCGATCTGAGGCAGGAGCAAGCCGGCGATCTCGCTCATCGCGGTCAGAACCGGCAGCGAGCCGTCAGGCCGCTCGATGAGTTCGTAGCCCAGCGCGATCACGTTCTTTTCTAGCAAGAGCTTGAGCATGTTCTTGCGCGACATGCCCAGGCTCAGGAACGAGAAAATCGTCTTTCCCTCATCCAGGAAACGGCACTCCTGCTCGGTGGGAGGCTGAATCTTTGCGATCACATCTGCGCGGTGGAAGATTTCCTCTGTGGAAAAAACCACCTGCGCGCCGACTTCGGCGAAATCTTCGTCGGAGAAGCCGCTGGCCTCGCCTGCGCTTTTTTCCACATACACCGTGTGACCCTCGTTGGTGAGCGCGTAAACCCCCACGGGTGTGAGCGCCACGCGGCGCTCCTCCACCGCAGTCTCGCGCGGAATTCCTACATTCATGCTTTCTCTCCAGATTTCACGCACATTTCCTTACACCCATGATCGTCCCCCTGGCATCACGCAAGAGACATGCCACGGCAGACCTCCCGTCGTCTCTGTAAATAAACAATAACTTAAGTGAAAATCAAGATTAACATGTCCCCACTCGCATCCCATTTTTGAGAAATTGCGAAAACGCTTTCTTAGTTTTGAGAAAGGAGTCGTGTCCCCTCGGGAAGCCACCGCGGCGATCAGAAGTCAAAAAAGAAAAGCCGACCTCAGACTGAAAGGCCGGCTAATCAAGGAGATGAAAAAAATGCGCTCTTGTAGTCAAAACAGGGAGGTCAGCAGATTCGTGATAAACGGCTTTGCTCGACTGCGAAAAAAGTCGTAAAAACGCCTGAAGACGTCCACCAACACATCCCCGACCATGTAAGCGAACGGAACCGCGACCAACAAAACAGCTAAAAATGTGAAAACCTTCAACATATCCACTCCTTTAACTATATACTCATCACTTCCCGGTTTTATTCCGTACGCAAGCGCCGGATAGAAGTTGCCGCGCTGCTCGTGGCCGCGCTTCGGTAACACGAAATAGACGGCGAACGGTTTTTGTTGATCGCAAAGAATCGGAGGTGATTTGGCCTAGAATTTGTAAAGTGAATGGCGACACTGTCAGAAATTGTGGATCAAAGTTGGAGACGGTTATATGCCTAAGAGATTTTTCAAAGAAGGACGACCGCACAATGGCATGTGCTATGATGACTACCTGACTTATATGGAACACACCTTTAGAGACATCAAAGAGCCGGCGCTTACCCCGGAGGAGAAGGAGCGACGCAAGTTCACGGAGCTCAACTATCAACGCAGCCTCCTCACCAGAAGGGTTTACGGGGTGCCCGACCGTCTGCAAGCTGCCTTACAGCGCATCGCTCAGCCACAGCTATGGATGGTGCTCACCGAACCGTGGTGTGGGGACTCGGCCCAATGCCTACCCTACATCGCCAAGTACGCTGAATGCTCTGCCAACATTCAACTGCGCATCTTGCTGCGCGACCAGAATCTCGACATTATGGACCAGTACCTCACAAACGGCACGCGCAGCATTCCACTCCTGGTCGCTTTCGACGAAGCCGGCAACGAGCTATTTAGATGGGGACCGAGACCCAAAGAAGCAGCCGAGTTGTTCAAGAAAGAGAAAGAAGCAGGCCTGGAAAAACCGCAGATTCTCGAAAAACTTCACCTGTGGTACGGCAGAAATCGCGGAAAAGCGTTGGAGCAGGAGTTTCTCCACCTGCTCGAAGGCCTCGAGTAGTTCTCGGCGGCAGATGCCCGGGTCCGCCCGGCGTCTGCCCATCTCCCCTCCAGGCTCAGTACCCTTCACCCTCCGGACCGAGACGCACCTTTCCTCGAAACGAATAGAAAAGATACGAAAAGTAGGCGACGGCCAGCACCATCCCGATGCCCCACCAAACGAGCCCCACCTGCAGCCCGTGTGCTCCTGCGGCGGAATTGGTGACGGTCAGGCTGAAATTGGGATCGGTGGAAGCCGGTAGCAGATTGGGGAAAAGACCAAACGCAGTGGCCGCGCCCATCCCACTGATGAAACTGGCGGAGGAGATGAAAGCCGCCAGATCGCGACCGCGGGTTGCGAAGAAAATCATCCCAACGATGCCGGCCAACCCGATGAGCGGGAAAACGAATCCCCACGGGTGCTGCATGTAGTTGTCCCAAATGGCCGGCCTGATGTGAGACACCGCGAACAGGGCCAGAACCGACCCGAGCAAAACCGCCCAGACGGCCTTTTGCGCCAACGCGCGAGCCCGCCTCTGCAGGTCACCGGTGGTTTTCAGGGCCACGAAATTGCCGCCGTGCGCCGTGAGCGTGAACAGAGCCACCAGCCCCATCAAAAC
>CAYQOI010000026.1:6351-15315 GCA_964419085.1 uncultured Cytophagia bacterium
ATCAAAACGGTGAACCAATCGAGGATGCCCGCCTGTGGCACCACGGTAAACGTGGTCCACAACGGCTCGAAGAAGTACCCGGTTGCGTCGAGGGGCACGCCACGAACGACATTACCCAGCGCCGCACCAAAGAAGACCGCGAGCAACAGACTGGCGATGGAAAACACCACGTCCCAGAATGACCGCCACATGGAGTGCTGAATATGGCCGCGAAACTCGATGCCGATGCCGCGCAACATCAACAGCCACAGCACAATGATCAACGGCAGGTAAAATCCGCTGAAGCTCGCCGAGTAGGCGCGCGGAAACGCGAAGTAGAGCGTTCCGCCCGCCGCGATGAGCCAGACTTCATTGCCGTCCCAGACGGGTCCGATGGCGTTCAGAATCGTTCGCCGTTCCGAATCTGTTTTACCCACCAGGAGATGGAGAATCCCTGCCCCCAGATCGAACCCATCCAGAACGACATACATGATCAGCATGAATGTCAAAGCGACAAACCAGAAGCTTTCCATCTCTTTTCCCTCCGCTTAATTTTCCAAGCCGGCGTGGGCCTTGCCCGGACCGTGCATGATCTCCTTGAACACCAGAAACAGAAAAAGCAGTCCCAGAATGGTGTACATGCCCATAAATCCCAACAGGGTGAACAGCGTGTTGCCTGCAGAAACCGTGGGTGAAATCCCCTGAGCGGTGCGCAGCAGGCCGTAGACCAGCCAGGGCTGTCTGCCCAACTCCGCAGTCATCCACCCCGTCGTGTTGGCGATGTAGGGAAACGGGAAGCTGAGCATCAGCACCCAGAGCATCCAGCGCGCGGAAAAGAGCTTGCCGCGCCAGAGCAGTACGCCTGCAGCCGCCATGATCGCGATAAACAGCGTCCCAAGTCCTACCATTATATGGTAAGCGTAGTAAAGCAGCGGGATGTTGTCGGGCCAGTCCTCCCGAGGGAAGGCATCGAGGCCTTTGACTCTTGCTTTCCAGCGGTAGTAGGTCAGAAAGCTCAGCAATCGCGGGATATGGATAGGGTTATCCATCTTGAGCCTGGCCATATCCGGTTGGCCGATGAGCACAAGCTCTGCACCCTCTTTGGTCTTAAACAGCCCCTCCATCGCGGCCAGGGTCACAGGCTGGTACCGGGCGACGTTCTGGCCCTGGCGGTCGCCGGTGGGAAAAGCTACCAGAATCGCAGAGAGCAGACCGGCACTCACGCCGACGCGCAGAAACGCCTTGCCGAACTCCACGTCCCGTTCGGCCAGGAGGTAAAATGCCCCCACCGCGGACATCACGAACGCCGCGGTGACCACCGCGCCGAGCATGGTGTGGGCGTACTGCCAGCTTACCCACGGATTGAGCAGCAACTGCCAAAAACTCGCCAGTTGCACGCTGCCGTCCGCCGCTGTTTGGAATCCTACCGGATGCTGCATCCAGCCGTTGGTGGCCACGATGAAAAAACCGGACAACCACGACCCGATGAACACCAGAAACGCGACCAGAAAATGACCCCTTTGACCCAACTTCTTTTCACCGAACAGGAACAGGCCCAAAAAGCTCGATTCCAGAAAGAAGGCAAACACCCCTTCCATCGCTAGCGTCTGGCCGATGACCCCGCCGGCAAAGGTAGAAAACCTCGCCCAGTTGGTCCCGAACTGGAATTCCATGGGAATCCCGGTGACCACCCCAATGGCGAAATTGACCGCAAAAATCTTCGCCCAAAAGCGTGCGCTCAAGTTGTAGCGCTCATCCCTTCTCCAAATGGCGAGTCCCTTGAGCAACACGATGAGCAGGCCCAGCCCCATGGTGAGTTGCGGAAAAAGATAGTGGAACATCACCGTAAACGCGAACTGGAACCTCCCGGCGAGCAGTGCGTCTTCCATCTAACCCTCCTGAGTTTTGCACCTGCCACCCCATCTTCTGTGGCAAAACTCCGGGATGGCAGCCTGTACGTGTAAAGATAGCCCGCGCAGCCTTTGTTTTCAATCACAAATATTTCGTTAGATGCGCCAAACACCGCAAAGATGCAAACTGCTCGCCCTCACCGAAGAAAAAAACCGCGCTTGACATTTTGCGCTGACTTTGTTAAAGATCGAAAACCCAAATTGATCAAACAGTGAGACCTTTCTTATGTGTCGGTTTATCGCGTATATCGGGGCACCTGTGGTGATGGATGAACTGCTATACCAGCCAGACAATTCCCTCATCCACCAGAGCTATAAGGCGCAGGAAAGAGAGGAACCCCTCAACGGCGACGGGTTCGGCATCGGATGGTACGACAAAACTCTGGACAACACGCCCGCGATTTTTGTGTCCGTACGGCCGGCCTGGAACAACAAGAACCTGCGCTCTATCGCGCCGAAGATCCGTTCCTCCTGTATCTTCGCGCACGTGCGCGCTGCGAGCATGGGCGGTGTGTCCGAAGACAACTGTCACCCGTTTCGCTACGGGAACTACCTCTTCATGCACAACGGCCACATCGGCGGGTTCCGGAGCATCAAGCGGGCGTTGCGGCGGCGCCTCTCCGATGAAGTGTACGACTGGCTGCGAGGAGAAACCGACTCGGAACATTTCTTCGCCCTCTTTCTCGACAATCTGCGAAAGGACCCGGCGAAGCACACCAGCCAGCACGTAGTCCAGGCGCTGGAAGAGACCATCTCCCAGACCAAAAGCCTGCTCAGGGAACACGAGGTATCGAAACCCATTCTCCTGAATGTGGCCGTAACCAACGGTGATTTTGTGATAGCCACCCGCTACGTCTCCGATGCGGGCATGCAACCGCACACGCTCTATCATTCGGAGGGGAGTCGCTACGTGTGCCGCGACGGCGTCTGCAGAATGGTTGAAGGTGGGAAAAAGGACACCGCGGTTCTCATCGTCTCCGAGAAACTCACCGACGTCCAGGAAGACTGGCATGAAGTACCCCGCAACCACTTTGTCGTCGTCAGGGAAGACCTTACGGTTGCTCTTCGCCCCATCGAGGCATAAAACCCAATTTGTTGTTGACTTTTTTGCCACCAGGCGCTAACTTGCTCATCGATGAAACCCCGACTCTCCACATGTATCTGTCTGCTTGTCCTGGCCGTGGGTCACCCGACCTTTGTGGCGGCCCAGAACAGTCCGGCTCCGGACACCCGGGAAGTCCGAATCGCGCTGCTGCCGGAACGCACGACCACGGAGCCGATGCTAAACCCATCCATTCATCACTTCACCGATGCATTGCAACGGGTTTTCACCACGCGGAACAATTTATTTTTCGCTTTGGGTGCGACCGCCAGTTCTCTGGTGGTACGTCCCTACGACGACGACATTTCTGGAGATCTACACGAAGACGATTTTGATGAATTCGAGGTAGAGGTACCCAACGCGTTGGGGAGCTTTTGGGTGGTCAACGGAGGAGCGCTTTCGGTACATCTCTTGGGCAGGCTATTCCACAACCCGAGGGTGGCCAACACCGGTCTTTATCTCACTGAGGCGGTGCTCGCCACGCAAGTCGCGACGTTTATCCTCAAAGAATCGGTGCGGCGACGCCGGCCGGACGATTCCAACGACCTCTCCTTCCCGTCCGGACATGCCTCGGCCACCTTTGCCGTGGCCTCCGTGCTGGAAAGACGGCACGGTCTGAAGCTGGGCATCCCCGCGTATCTCGTCGCATCCTTTGTGGGCATCACGAGAGTGAAGACCCAAAAGCATTTCCCCACCGACGTCATCGCGGGAGCGGCGGTCGGCACCATCATCGGCCGCAGCTTCGTTCCTACAAAACAGAAGGCCCACTACGGCGTCTGGCCCATGTTCGATGGCAGAACCGCCGGATTGGCTCTGCGATTGACCTTCTGAGCAAGAGACGCTTTCCTTCTAATTCAACTTGCCTCCTCGCCCTTCTTGAAGACCACGCGAAACGTGCTGCCTTTTCCGACGGCGCTGGAAACCGAAATCTCTCCGCCGTGTGCCTCAGCGATGCTTTTGCAGATGGACAGCCCCAGGCCGCTGCCTTTTGACAGACGCATCGCGTTGCGCCCGCGGTAAAAGCGCTCAAAAACGTTCTCCAGGTCGGCGGCCGGGATGCCTACTCCGGAATCTCTGACTTCCAGCACCACCGACTCATCCCTTTTCTCGAGGTTTAGCTCCACCACGCCGCCCTTTGGCGTGTATTTGATCGCATTCTCCAGCAGATTCAAAACCAACTCACCCAATCGATTGGGATCGCCGCGCATGAGGCACCGGCGTTCAATCGCGTGCTTCAAGCACACGCCTTTTTCCTCGGCCAGCAGCCGCGCGAGTTTGGCCTGCTGCCTGCAGACTGCCGAGAAATCGATGTCTTCTTGCATCGCCAGCAGTTTTCCCGAATCGGCTTTGGCCAGAGTCAGGAGCGATTCGACGATCTTGCCCAAATGCGCGGCCTCCTCCTCCACAATGGACAGCGTTTCACGGTAATCTGCGGGTTGCCGCTCACGCCGCAGCGCGACCTCGATTTCTCCTCGCATGATGGTAAGCGGTGTCCTGAGATGATGCGACGCGTCGGACACAAATATCGACTTCAACTGGTTCAGTTTTTGGTGTTTCTGGTAGAGCGAACGGTACCGCTTTTGGGACTGCACCAGCCGTTTGTGCCGGGAGCGCAGAAGCGCCATCATCCGGTTGAAATCCGCGGCCAGGCGGCCCACTTCGTCGGAGGATTCCACGGGCACGTCCGTCCCGAAACTTCCGCTGGTGACGATCTCGTGCATCTGACGTTGCAACAGCGAGAGGGGCGTGGTGACATATCTGGAAATGAAGTTGATGAGCATCAGTCCCACCACAAAGGATCCGATGGAAAAGAGCGCGGTGATCAGATAGACCCGACTGACCTGCTCATGCAGTTCCTGAAGACTAAAGCCCAGCAGCAATCCCCCGAGACGCTGTTCATTCTGATATTGAATGGACTCGTTGAGGACGATGAAGCCTTGCTCATTCTCCGCGACCTCCGGTTGCGCGAGCCACCGGCTGGTAAACAGGACGTGCTGCGGATTGTATGAAGCGTACTCCTCCCCATGCTCATCGAAAAGGAAGATAAATGCGATGTGGTGGTCCACCTTTGCGCTTTGCAGGGTTTTTTGCAGCAGCTCGAAACTGTGTTGGTTGAGGGCATGAGAGACCGCCACCGAAAAAAGCTCAGCGGTTTTCACCGCCTCTTGGCGATAGGTCGCATAGAGTACCTTTTTGAGATGGCCCGGAAGGTAAAGATACGTCGAAAGAAGGAGCGCGGTGAGCATGACGATCATGGGCAGAACAAACTTTGTCCTGATAGGCCAATCCCGGAATCGCAGGGAGGTCCACATCTCAATCCTTCCTCTGGCTATTTGGTGAGATGGAATCCTGCCTGGTGGGGCGCAGAGCATATTGGATGTGCTTGTAGCTGCATCCGTCGATGACAACCGCTCGCAACGACTTGGACGCCAGCGATTCAAACAGCTTTACGGTCAGAAATCCGATGCTATTGTCATGCGACTGCAGAAACTTGATAAAGCGGTTGATGTCTGAAAAACTCTTCGGTGGCAGGACCCGTTCCCCGGAAAAAATCATGCGCAACCAGTGTTTTCCGATGGAGTAGCTGTCGAGTCCGTAGAGCTTCTTGTAAAAGGCATCGCCGATGGGTCTGAACTCGACGATCTGGTAAGGCGCGCCTCCGGTCCCTTTCACGCTGTAGCCTTTGAAGATGGTTTTCAAATCTTTCAAAGAGAGGCTGTCTATTTTGCTCGCTGTGGGAACAACCACGACGAATTGCCCAAACACGTCTGGCGCGGCGAGCAAGGCCAGAATGAAAAAGCTCGTGGCAACCAACTTTTTGCACGGTTGGTTCACAGGAAAGCGCTCTCGATAAGGTTTGGAACTAGCCCGTGGCTCAAAACACCACCGCGAGCGAAGCAAGCGCCTGGACGAAATGTTCCGGCGATGCACCTTCAACGCGCCAAAAGTGTATTTCTGCCTTCGTCAACACCTGAGGCAAGACCTGAATGCTGGTGCCCACAGTCAAGTCCGTTTCCAAATCGTGTCCCCGCGCCGTATTGGGGTTGAAGAGATCGTACCGCACGAGGACGGTCTGGTGCCCGAAAATATGATAGGCAACTTCGCCGTACCCCGCGTTGGCAATCTGGCGACTCACCTGTCCGCGCATGCCTCCCAATCGAAAATGGGCCAGCTCCGCGCTCAACCGCCATCGTCTGATCTCGACGCGCAGGTCCCAGGCGTGGGCCGTCTGCCGCGTGTTTTTTGCCAGACCGTTTCTGTCTGTGTAGAAAGAATAACCCACCTTTGCGCCGATACTGGGGATCTCGCCCAGGACGCGCGCGGCCAGCGCCTTATTTGCATTGTCATCTTGTTCAAACGGATTGCTCCCCCGGCCGTTGGAAAGCAAAGCATGATACAGCAGGCTCGCCCCGCCCAGTGAAACCCGCCCCAACGCCTGGATCCCGATGGCGAATTTCGCATAGAATCTTTGCTCCTCCCCAAAAGGATTCCTGTGCTTGGCATAAATGGACTGCGGCAAGAGCGTCGTATCATATGCCGGCGCCGCGTCATGGATTTCATTGTAGATCCCGAAAGGGGTCAGAAACTTGCCAAACCGCAGCTTGAGTTTGCTATCGAACGCGTACTCCAGCCACGCCCTCTCGACCCGGACAAAGCCGGCCGATGTGGAGTCGGGGCCATCGAGGTCGGTGTCTGTGCCGTGCTCCCATTCGATCTCCCCGAAGACGCGCGCCTTGGAATCGAGCAAAAAGTTGGCGAGGAGGTTGAAGTGATGCAGATCGAACGTGCCGCGGCGACTGACGGAATCGCGGTCGCTGATCTCGGCCTCCAGGGTCAAATAGCCGTGGGGACCCACGAACTGCTGCGCAAACAGAGGTCGCGATAAAACAAGGCTCAACCCCGCAAGAAGGAACCGAACCTGTCTGGCTATGTTCATTTTTCCATGAGCTTCATGACGTAGCCCGCACCGCGAATGGTATGGATCAAACGCCGCCGCGAGCCGCAGTTGAGCTTATTGCGCAGATGATTGATGTGTACTTCTATAATGTTGGTATGCGTGTCGTGATGGATCCCCAGAACATGTTCGGCGATTTCGCTTTTGGAGACCACCCTTTCGGCGTTTCGCAGAAGATACTCCAGCAACTCAAACTCTCGATTGGAAAGAAAGATGGGTTCGCCGCCCCGGCGCACTTCCCTCTTCACCACATCGAGCTCCAGGTCATCCATCCTGAGTTTGGGAGCCGGCGCCAATTTGGATGTCCGGCGGTGCAAGGCACGGATACGTGCGAGAAGCTCCTCGAAGGAAAACGGCTTTACCATGTAGTCATCCGCGCCGCTATCCAGCGCCGAGATCACGTCTTCGGTGGTATCTTTGCATGTCAACATCAGCACCGGCGTCTGGACTCCCTGCTTGCGCCAAAAAAGACACAACTCCCGGCCGTTGGTTCCAGGCAGAATCCAGTCCATCAGAATGACATCATATTTGCCGTCAACTTTGATATCCCTGACCTGTTCCGCATCCGTGGCGATGTCAGCCTGGTGACCTGCCTCTTTGAGACCCTTGCGGATAAACCTCGCCACACGAGCCTCATCTTCGACGATCAACACCTTCATGATATCACCGTAGGTTTGGTGAACCTTTGGTTCAGGGCGGTTGGAACTGTGCTCTCTTAGTACGGACAATTCAACATTTTTGCAGATAGAGGGCAACTTCCGGACACGCACCAGATTCGATTAGTCCTTCCGCTCCCTGGATTTTCCTTAATGAAAATTAATCTACCTGAACGATCCTTAATCACGCAACCACGTCGTTTGGACATACAAACTAAACGTACTCGCACCGAATGATAGCAAGAGTGCTGTTTCCTGAACACTCTGTGCCGGACGATGTTATAGCCTTTAATTATCCTTTTCGGCAGGATAAGAATATCTTTTCAAGAAGTCAAGAAAAAGGAACATTGGTGATTCATCTGGACCCGTCATCTGGAGCGCGGGCAAGCACGCGTTGGGAGAGCAAACACAGTGATTCAGATAGGTAAACAATTCATGGTTTCAGGATCAAAACTAAGGAGAGGTTACATCATGAACAGCATCGCTAAGTTTTTCCTGGTCATCCTCGTCTGCAGCGCATTTTGCCTGGCAGGCATCGGCACCTCTGCCGCGAGCACGGGTAATGGGGGCAATGCACAGGTCGAAGAGGCGCAGGCGGGTCCGTTGGCAAAAGCGGGGGTGGTGTACGCCACCACCGGACACAAGGACGGAGGGAATTTCCTCACGATTGATCCGGCCACCGGCGCGGGTACGCTGGTGGGGCCCACGGGGCTGAGCGCGGTCCCCGGGCTGGCCATCAATTCCAAGGGTGAAATCTACGGCGCGGAGGCCTCCAACGGCAAGCTCTACAAGATCGACGCCTCAACCGGCGCAGCCACTTTTGTGGCCAATACCGGGTTGAGCTTTCTGGATGCCATCGCGTTCGACGCAGATGACAATCTCTACGGCGTGGATGCGATTTTCAATCTCTACCGCATCGACCCTGCCACAGGTGCAACCACGGTGATCGGCAATATCGGCGAAAACATCACAGGTCTGGCGTTCAACCCCGTCAATGGAAACCTGTGGGGATCCTCCGGCGGCGTGAACTCGGTGGTCAAAGACGGCATCTACAAAATCGATAAGACCAACGGCAAGGCAACGCTGATAGGCAAAACGGGACTGGGAGGCGCCACACCCGACCTCTTCTTCGATGAGAATGGCAATCTTTTTGGGGTCAAAGGCGGGGGTGGAGGCGCAACCAGCACCTTGATCTCCATCGACAAATCCACGGGCGCAGGAACCGTCATCGGCTCCGTCGGTTTCAAGTCGGTGAGCGGCCTGGCATACGGGCTAATCCCGGACATCTCCGGAACCCCCTCTTCGCACGACTTCGGCAGCGTGGAGGTTGGCGCAAGCGGGAGTCATACCTTCAAGATCCGG
>CAYQOI010000027.1:0-15165 GCA_964419085.1 uncultured Cytophagia bacterium
TCCCTGCAACCGCGCCAAACCAGGTCTTCCTCTTGCTGTTCCAGGCGCCCACCAGGAGGAATAATCCGATCATGCCGACAAACGGGATCGCGACCGTATGGCAGTACAGCGTGCTGACGGTGACGAGAACCAAAGCGACCAACGGCCCAGGTCTATCGGGCTGGCTCTCAACCTTCTGAAACAGCCACATCGCGAGGAGCCCCAGGAAGACGAGCAGGGCGTAGGGGCGCGCTTCCTGGCTGTACCAAACGTGAAACGGTGAAAGGCTGAAAAGAAACGCACCCACCAGCGCGATTTTCTCACCAAGCCACTTCTTCAGAATGAAAAAAAACAGCGCGAGACTCAGCACCCCCACGAAAGCGGACGGAAATCTGAGCCAGAATTCCGCGTTGCCGAATTTCAAGAACGGGTAGATCGTGAGATAGTAGAGCGGCAAGATATTTATGTCATTGGGATTGATGATCACTTGCGCCAACGGCAAATTCGTGTTGAAAACCGTGAGAACCTCGTCGTTCCAGAAGCTCTGGTAATCAATTCGATAGAATCGCACCGCCAAGCCTAGTGCCAGGATTGCGACAAACAGCATCTTTCTCGTCGTCATATCTCCACTTTTGTCGTTGCGCTCAAGCGGTGAGGCTCTCCTGTATGACCGGGTCCAGCTCACCTATCAATGATCCCTCGACAAAAAGCTGGTGCCACTTGACAAACAAATAGATGTGAAACAGCTTCTGCTCCGGAATGGTCAGAAAGCCCTTGCCGATGTTGTCGAACAACCGCTCGATGCTTGCTGATGAAAAATATCGTTCCACAACATCCTTGTGCGCGCGCAGTTCATCGTGGCAAATATCCCGAAATCCGGACCTCAGGAGCGCCTTCACCGGATTGCTGAAACCATATTTTCGTCGCCGGATGATGGGTTCCGGCAACCTGTCCATCATCGCCAGCTTGAGCAGAACCTTCTCGCGAAAGCCGCGCACCTTGAACCTCGACGGCAGCCGGGACACGTACGCGATCAGGTCGGTATCCAGAAACGGAACGCGCGCCTCGACCGCGTGGGCCATGGTCAGTTTGTCCAGCCGCATGAGTTGGTGTCGCGGCAGCTGTTGCGTCAGTTCATAACGCAATAATCTGTTCAAAACCGTGTCGCCGGGTTTTCGCAGCCAGGCATCGAGATGGTGGTTGCTGTTGGGTCCCAGGAACGGCTTTTGCGCCTTGCTGTAGAGCCGCGCGCGTTCTGCACGGGTGAAGCCGTTTAGTCCCCGAATGTAGCCCCAGGACAAGAGGGCTTTGGGCAAACGGGAAAGCAGGTTCATAGGCTGAAACCGCACGTAGCCGCCGAACAGCTCATCAGACCCTTCGCCGCACAGCAACACGGTCACGTACTTCTTCACCGCCATGCCCAGATAGTAGGTGGAGATTTCGCTCACCGAAATGGGCTCCTCGATGTGCCACAACACTTTGGGCACGAGCGTGGGTAGCGCTTCCGGCTCAAGGGTCAGCTCGTGATGGTCGGTTTTATAGCGGTCAGCGACCATCCTGGCATAGCTCAACTCGTTGATGGTGTCCCCCAGGTAGACGGAAAAGGTCTTCGGCGGCCGGTCCAACTGTCGGGCGACAGAAGCTGCCACTGCGGAAGAATCCAGCCCTCCGGAAAGGGACACCCCCAGCGGAACATCGCTCATCAAACGCATTTTCACCGCTTCATCGAAAATGCGGCACACCTCGGCCTTTGCTTCGTCGAGGCTCACCGAAAGCCCACCACTCCCATCTTCGGGCAGATGGTAGTAGGGTGCGGTGTAAAACTGAAAGCTCTCCAGGTCGAAGACCAACATGTGTCCAGGGGCGAGGACCCGGACATTCTTCAGCAGGCAATTCTCGCCAGGAATGTGCTTGAACGCCAGGAGCTGATCCAGCGCCTGCCGGTCGACTTCGGGTTTGTACTCCTCGGCCAGCAAGAAACACTTAAACTCGGAGGAAAAATACAGCCCTTCTTCCGTGCAGAGATAGTACAAGGGCTTGATCCCCAGCGCGTCTCTGGCCAACACAACCTTACCGGCGCGTGAATCGTAGAGAGCCAGCGCGAACATGCCGTGAAGATGACCCACAAAGTTTTCCTGGTGCTCTTCGTACAGATGTGGGACCACTTCCGCGTCCGAGTTGGAGTTGAACCGGTGGGCCCGCTTTGCCAGTTCCAAACGCCGCTCCACATGATTGTAGATCTCGCCGTTGCAAACCACAGCGACGGACCCGTCCTCGCTGAAGACCGGCTGATGCCCTTGCTCGGGATCGATGATGCTGAGCCGGGCGAAACCAAACGTCACCTTGCCGCTGGAGTACAAACGCTGCTCATCCGGGCCGCGGTGCCTCAGCAACTGCACCATTCTGGAAACCAGCGGCTCGTCGGAGCCGCGTCTTAAAACTGTACCAACGATACCACACATGGTCGGGTCCTATGGCTTTCTTGCACTGGTCTGGGGAAAGAGTTGCGGCCGAGCCTGGAGCAAAAGAGGGAACATCGGAAGCTGGAAATCAACTGGCAGTCGCAAGGGCTTCCTTACCCGGTTTTGAGATCACAAATTTGACCTTGCCGTTCCGGCCTGGCAAGATGGCATCAACGTATTCGAAGCGGATGCCGATTTCATCGCCCAATCTCGTTCGCAATTCGCGTTCAATGGTTTCTACATCGCGTTGTCGGAACGACGCTGCCTTGACCACCTTGACGGTGATCTCATCCACGGTTTCCTGAACCACCTGGCTTAACCGCACCCCCGGGGAATACTTGAAGGCCGCATCGAGCCGGCCAACGTAACGGCCGTCGGGAGTCACCACGATGTCTTCCACTCTACCGATGATGCGCTCCACCGTGGAATAGGTTCGGCCGCAAGAACATCGTTCCTGGTCGCCCAGCGTGGCGAGATCGTTGGTCTGGTAACGGATGAGCGGCATGGCAAAATTGTGAAGCGTGGTGGCAACGATCGCTTTGGGAGAATCCGCGGTTTGCGCAGACTCGCTGGGATTCAAAAACTCCACGTAGGAGTACTCTTCGTGCACATGATAGCGCGCGTTTTCGCAGGTGCTGATGAGCGCGGCGCGTTCGTTCTGATTGTAAAAATCGAATACCGGGCACTGCAGCACCTCCTGAACCGCGGCGCGCTGGTGTTCCAGCAAAGTTTCGGCGCAGGTCAGCACAGCCTTTGGGCGGTACCCATTCAGATCCAATTCCTTCATCCAGCGGCAAAATAGATCGATGGCCGAAGGGTAGGCTTTTATCAGAACGGGATCAAACTTTTTCAACTTCTCGACATACGTCCTGATATTCTCCTTCTTAAAATTAAAGGAAGAAAGGTGGATGCAGTTGAGCCGCAAATCGTATTGATAAAGCCGACCGTTCCGGGGCACATATCCGGTCAAATCGGCGAATTTGTTCCCGAAACGATAGCCGCTCCAATTCAGGACGCGCCAGATGGAGGCAAAGTGAGTGACATTGGAGCCTCCATCCAGAAGAAACGCTGTAGGTGTCCCGGTAGACCCGCTGGTGTGCGTCTCGCTGGGTCGGAACTGCGCGGCATTTTCGGCCTGCAGCAAATGGTAATTCTGTCGAATCTCTTCTTTGGTCAGAATCGGTAGTTCGCGGAAATCCAGATTGTCGACCATCGCGTTAAACCGTGATTCATAAGGCCCAAGCGTTTTCCGGTAGTAGGGCACGTTTTTTACCGCGTGCCAAAGAACCCGCTCCAGCCTCTCCTGCACCCACCCGCGACGCATCTCCGGTGCCCAGTACTGCGACTCTTCCAGAAAACGTCGGAAGCCGTAGATGGCTTTGGGATAAAAGATGAAGTCCCGTAATCGGAAAATCATCGTTTCTCCTCCCGCACGGCTGAACAGGTGCGCCGCGAGCCCCGCCAGGCCACCGTGTCAAAACTGCCGTTCATACTCCTCCAGCGTTCTCTGCGCTTTCTCCCGCTTGATCCAGTAACTCTCGGCATCTGGCTTAAATCGGAGAGAAAGCGGGTCGCGACGGACCAGTCGATTGATGAGTCCGATGGGTGTAATCGCGAGATAAAACAGCAGCGTCAAAATCACATGCGTCATCAGCCACTGCATCACCGTCGCCAGCGCCATCCAGGCGAGGTAGACGTGTTTCAGCACCATCGGCGCGGCGACACCCAAAACGATGAGCATCGCCGGAACCGAAAACGGCCAGAGGGACGCGAACTTGTGCCGGTAAAACAAAAAGCCCAGAAGCAGCGCGGCAGCCACCCCAACCGTCACGGCAAACTTTCTGACTTCACGGGGTGTTGCGCTGAGGTTTCTGATTTCTTCTAACATTGGCAGACCACGCCTCTCAGTCCAATTCGAATTCTTCTTGCCAGTTGACGGTCTCCTCCCATTCCGGCTGGTCTTTCTTGTCCAGCAAGAAATGCCCCATCACCAGGTAATCCATGTTCGTGCGCATGAAACAGCGGTAAGCGTCTTCAGGGGTACATACGATAGGCTCTCCGCGCACGTTGAACGAGGTGTTGATGATCACCGGACAGCCGGTCAACTCCTCGAACCGCTTGATCACGCCGTGGTACAACGGGTTGTCCTCTGCCGAGACCGTCTGGATTCTGGCAGAGTAGTCGACGTGCGTCACAGCAGGAATGGTGGACCGTTCCACCCGCAGCTTGTCAAGTCCCGTCGCGCTCATGGTGCCGTTTTTCCGATGCTTTTGCAGCACAGGCGCCACCAGCAGCATGTACGGGCTCTTCCTGTCCAGATCAAAATATTCCGAGCACTTCTCTTCGAGGACGGTCGGGGCGAACGGTCTGAAAGATTCGCGAAACTTGATTTTCAGATTCATCACCGATTGCATTTTGGGGGACCGGGCATCACCGATGATGCTTCTGGCCCCCAGCGCCCTGGGACCGAATTCCATCCGGCCCTGGAACCACCCGATGACATTGTGCTCGGCGATGAGGCGAGCCACATTCTCCACCAGTTCGTCCTTTTCCAAACGCTTGTGCGGAATGCCGTTTTCGTTCAGGTAGCGTTGGATCTCCTCGTCGGAAAACGCCGGCCCGAGATAGGAAGCCTTCTGGGCGTCCTTTCTGCCTTCCACCTCACGAGCATTCCCAAGACACTGGTACCAGAAGAGCTGCGCTGCACCGAGTGCACCGCCCGCATCGCCGGCGGCCGGCTGAATCCAGATATCCTCAAACGGCCCTTCCCGCAGAATCCGGCCGTTGCCCACGCAATTCAGGGCCACCCCGCCCGCGAGGCAAAGATATTTCTGGCCGGTGACTTCATGCACGTGCCGGGCCATCCGCAGCATCACCTCTTCGGTGACCTCCTGGATGGAGCGGGCGAGGTCCATTTCTCTCTGGGTGATTTTTGATTCCGGTCGCCGAGCCGGCCCGCCGAAGAGCGTTTCAAAACGGTGGTTCACCATGCGCAACCCGGCGCAGTAATCGAAGTACCGCATGTTGAGCCGAAACGAGCCATCTTCTTTAAGATCGATGAGCTCACGCAGGATTAGATCCACATATTTCGGCTCACCGTACGGTGCCAGGCCCATCAGTTTGTACTCACCGGAATTGACCTTGAAGCCGGTGAAGTAGGTAAAGGCGGTGTACAGAAGTCCCAGGGAATGGGGAAACCGGATTTCGTACTGCAACTCGATCCGGTTGTCCTTGCCCACACCGAAGCTGGTGGTGGTCCACTCGCCGACGCCGTCCATGGTCAAAATGGCCGCCTCCTGGAACGGAGAGGGGAAAAAGGCCGAGGCCGCGTGAGACTCATGATGCTCGGTGAAGTAGATTTTCCCCTCGTAGCCGAGTTCTTTCTGGATGAGGTCCGGGATCCACAATTTTCGCTTGAGCCATACCGGAATGGCTTTGTAGAAGGATCGAATGCCTTTGGGCGCGAAAGTGAGGTAGGTCTCGAGGATCCGCTCGAACTTGAGCCACGGCTTGTCGTAAAACACAACCGCGTCGAGTTCCTCCGCTCGCAGACTGCCCTCCTGCAAACAGTAGTCGACGGCGTGTTTAGGGAAATCCTGGTCGTGCTTTTTACGGGTAAAACGCTCCTCCTGAGCTGCCGCAACAATGTCGCCATCTCGAATAAGGGCTGCAGCCGCGTCGTGGTAGAAGCAAGAAATGCCAAGGATGTTCATCGTACGCCCCTTTTCAACCGCAAGAAAGAATGTTCACCAGTCTCAGAACAGGGTGTAGATAAATGGGGCCAGCGCCGAACCCTGAGTAAAGACAATCAGAACTGCGAAAAAGAACAAAATGATGATGATCGGTGCAAGCCACCATTTCTTGCGTACGCGCAGGAAAGCCCAAAAATGTCCCAGAAAGCTTAAAATCGATTTGACTTTTCCCATAACTCCAAAAAGATTTTAGATGAGTAACAATCAGTAATTAAGCCTTTAACGGTCACAACGCGTGATACTTGCCGCGCTTGAACGCCCAAACTCTCGACAGCACATCGAGGCCATATTGAATCGGTTTCAGATGTGACACTTCATCGGCGTAGATGGTGGGAATGGCCACTTCCGCGATGCGCAATCCTTTTATCTTTGACATTATAATCATTTCCAGATCAAAATCAAAGGAATCGGAGAGTTTGTTGAACGGAATTTCCTGAAGCGTCCTCCTCGAATACACCATGTAGCCGCTGTGATATTCGGCCATTTTCAGCCCAAAGGTCCAATTCTCGATGGCGGTGAGACACTTGTTCGCCACAAACTTGTACAGGGGCATCCCCCCTTTCAGCGCGCCGCCACCCAACATGCGGGAACCTTGTACCAAATCCGCGCGGTCGTTGTCGATGGGCTCCAGCAGGTCGGGAATCTTTTCCGGCGAGTACTGGCCATCGGAGTGCAGCAAGATCGCCACCTCCGCGCCCTCCTGAAGCGCACAATTCAGCAACGTCTTCTCTGCCGCGCCATACCCACGGTTCTTGTCATGGGAAAGGGGAATCAGGTTGGTGTAGCGCTGACTCAGCCGCTCGATGGCTTCCTGCGTGTCGTCGGTGCTGCCGTCGTTGACCACCACGTAGCGCTCGATTCGGGTCTTGATTTCAGGCGGGATGCGGTCGAACACCTTTTCGATTGTCGCACCGGCGTTGTAGGCCGGCATCACGACAAATACATGATCCTTCATCGCCGAATATGGTACTCCGAGTCGATGTTACGCCGCGTGCGCCTGCCGAACGATGTCGTGCAAGAACTTTCCTTCTTCCCGTTTCTTGCGCACATGGCTCATATACTCGGTGACGTAATACTGCATGGTCGCTTCGAGCATGTCGCGCAAGCGCCATCGGGGTTCCCAACCCAGAAGCTCGCGAGCTTTGGTGATGTCGGGAATCCGCCGGTCGGAATCCTCGTAGCCGGAACCGTAGAACTCTTCGGCCGGCACCTCGACGATCTCGGGCAGCGGCACGTTGGGATCGCGAAATTTCTCAGCGTAGATGTCGCGCATGGTCTCGGCCAGTTCGCGGATGGTCACCTCGTTGTACGGCGAGCCGACGTTAAAAATCTGCCGGTCGCAGACGCCGCCGGGATTCTCGATGATGCGGTAGATGCACTCGATGGCGTCGTCGATGTAGGTGTAGCAACGGCGATGGTGCCCCCCATCGACCAGCTTCATTTCGGTGCCGTTTATCAGCGCATCCATGAAGAACGAAAACACGCGCGGGATGCCGTCGGTCTCTTCCAGGAGATAATCGATTTTGGGACCGATGTAGTTGAACGGCCGAATGATCGTATAGTTGAATCCGTTTTCGAGCCCGTAAGCGTGCAACACCCGTTCCAGAAGCTGCTTGGCACAGGCGTAAATCCAGCGGTGCTTCTCAACGGGACCCAGGATGAATTCGCTCAGGTCCTCTGAAAAAGTCGCATATTTGGGGTTATCGGGGTCTTTGATGTCACCGTTGGCGCAGGTCACCAGGGTTCGACCATACACCTCGCAGGTAGAGAACTGAACCAGCCGTTTCTGGTGTCGGACACACGCCTCCGCAATCTTCAGATTCTCGATGAAATTCAAACGGAACACTTCCAGCGGTAGCTTGACGTAAAGACCGGGATTGGCATACGCGATAAGATCGATGGCCATGTCCGTTTCCTGCACCAGTTCATCCAGGCCCCAGTTGGGTTTGCGGATATCCTTCTGGAGAAAGGTCAGCCGTTCATGCGTGATGAAGTCGATGATTTTATCGTTGTAGATGTCCACGCCGATCACCTCGTGCCCCTCCTCTAGGAGCCTCTTGGTGAGATGGGACCCGATAAAACCAGCGGCTCCTAAACTAAGAATCTTCATCTTTTCCTCCTGTTATTAGGACAGAATGTAAAGCGATGCGTACCTACTAGGCTCGCGTATTGCCGAAAACTATCTGCATAATTCACATGGCACCGGTGCCAAACAAAACGGCGGGTACCGTCTTGAGCATAATCTTCAAATCCAACCATGGCGACCATTTGTCGATATATTCCAGGTCGTACTTGATCAGGCTCGAGAATTCGGTTTCGCTGCGACCGTTGATTTGCCAAAGTCCGGTGATCCCGGGACGAACGCTGAAACGCCGTTTGTACCAGAGATTGTCAAACAGTTTCACATCCCGCAGCGGCAGCGGACGAGGTCCCACGAGGCTCATGTCGCCTCTGAGCACATTAAACAACTGAGGCAGTTCGTCCAGGCTTGTTTTTCTCAACAACTTGCCCACTTTCGTCACGCGCGGATCATTTTTCATTTTGAAAATGGGTCCGTCGGCCTCATTGAGATGCTCGAGTTCGGCCTGTCTCGCCTCTGCATCACACACCATGGTTCTAAATTTGAGCAGCTTGAATACCCGCTTGTTGTAGCCGACCCGATCCTGAACAAAGAGAATCGGCCCCTTCGAGGTCAGCTTGATCAGCAAACCGATCGTCAGGAAGACCGGGAGAAACAAAATAATCATAAAAAGTGAGATCGCGATGTCTATCGTCCGCTTCCACAAGAACTGGCTAATCTCCTCCGTGTGCGCATGATCGTGAACGATAAAGGGCGTGTCTCCAAGGACCACAGAGGTGACCGTTGAGCCATTGTGCTGAAAGAAGTCGCCCGGGATGTTGACCGGAATCCCTTGTTCCTCGCACGCGCGGACAATCGTAGAAATCTCACTGTAATAGGACTTGACGGGCAGGGTAATGAACACCTCATCCACAACGTGGTTGCCCAGGAATTCGGGAAACTCTGAAATTCTGCAGACGAGTCCATTCTCCTGATCCACACCCGGCGCACAGCAGTCTTCGTCCACAAAGCCGAGAAAACTATAACCGGCCTCCTTTCGACCCGCCAACTTAGTCGCAAGCGCATGTGCTCTTTTGCCGCTGCCCACCACGACGAAGTTACGCAGGTTGCGCCCGTGCTTTCGAAGCAGAAACAGCACCCGCCTCAAGGTCGCGCGGGCAGAATAGGTCAGGACAGTACACAGCAACCAAAAGGAGCTGAGCGTCAGCACGTTGATGTCTTCTCGATTCAGCACAAGACTGAGCGTTGCAAAGATCATCGTTCCGATTCCCACCGCTTTAGCGATATCGAACAGCTCGCGCTTGTTGCGGTTCAGCCGCTGCGACCGATATAAACCGAAGGACGAGAAAATGGCCGGCCAGAGGAAAAACAACGCGATGAGCAACAAAAAGTTCACCAGCTTGATATGAGAGGAAAAGAACTGGAGCGGATTTCTCAGTCGCTCATCGGTTACCGTCGAAAAGAACACGAGAACAAACGCGAGCACGGCCAGCATGATGCTGCAGTCTAACAACTTGTAAAACTCCAAAAGAAGCTTACGCCGAACCTGCTGCATTTTCTCTCTCCCCCATTACACTTTGTTTTGGAAAGATGCCATAAACACAAGGTTAACCGTAGTAGTAGTAGTCCTGGTCTTTATACATGACTTTCGGGCTAACCTTGTTTAGAACCGCCCCCAACACTTCGCAGCCCGTCTTGTCTAAAAACTTCTTCGCGTTGAGCACCATGTTCTGCTCACTCTTCTCCGCTTCGACCACCACTAACACGCCGTCGACGAAGGACGAGACGATCATCGAATCGGGAACGAGAAGGAGCGGTGGGCTGTCGATCAGAACGATGTCATATTTCTTGCTCACCTCTTCAATGAGCCATTTCATCGAAACCGTAGAGAGAATCTCACTGGGATTCGAAACCTGCTTACCACAGCTCAGTATCTTCAAGTTTTTCACCTCCGTGGCCTGCACACTCTCGATAAGCGATGTCCTGAGCAAGTTCCTGTATTGCAGCGCGGGCGTTGTTTCCAGCTCATCAGGGGTTGACGCACCGTTGAATTCCCGGAAGTTTTCTTCGATGGAGTCGACATTCTTACGATGCTGTTTCAGCTTTTGAATGCTGGACCACATGGGCAGATCCGGCGCGCGCTCGAAAAACTGTCTTTGCAGGTCCTCGTCCACCAAGTCGTTGATGATGGTGTGATGATTCAGCAGAACATCCGTCAGGCCGGGTTCCTTTTCCAGGCCCAACAACTTGTGGATGGTCGGCCGTCTCAAATCGGCATCGATGATCAGAACCTTGGAACCCAGGTTTGTAAACGCAATCCCCAGATTGGTACAAACCGTCGACTTGCCGTCCCCGGCATTGATGCTGGTCACAAGAATGCTCTTGAATTTGTTATCCGTATTCAGAAATTGAAAATTCGTGCGCAACACCCTGAAGGCCTCGGCCAGCATGCCTTTCGGCTCCAGATAGGAGAGCAGGCTAACCTCCGGAGCACCGTTCTTCCCGGCCTCGGAAATGACTTTCTCTGGAGAGCTCAGCTTGCCGTTGGCTGTGGTTTCCATCATCGGAATGACGGCCAGGGTTTGCCACGAAGTGAGTTTTTCGACATCCTCACCCGTCCGTACCGTCATATTGGCCGTTTCAAGATAAAACGCGATGCCGAACCCCAAGAACAACCCCATCATCAAGCCAAGGAGCAGATTGAGTACCTTTTTCGGACTGATAGGCCCCTCGGGTTTTTCTGCCCGATCGATCACTCTCAGATTCTCGAACTTCTCCGCTTCTGATATTCTGGCCTCTTCCCGCTTTTCCATCAGCATGAGATAGAGCTTCTCGTTGACCTCTTTATTCCTGATCAGACTCGCCAACTCCAACTCCTTTTTGGGAAGCGTCTTGAGCGTAGTTTCGTACTGAGACAAGATGTCCTTCAGTGCCTTTTCCTGCACCTTGAGGGCCTCAAGATCGATTTCCAGGGAGATGGACTCCTCGATATAAGTATGGATCTGGGAAAGGGGATCCACGACAATGTCACCCTGTACGAGTTTCAGCGCTTCACGGCGAAGACTGTTTTTCGTCTCCTCGATCTCATTCTTGAGTTCCACCATTTTCGGGTGCTTTTCCGAATAGTCCTGAACCTGAAGGCTGGTATACTGCACTTGCAGCTCCACAAGGCGTTCCTTCAGTTTGGTCAGCGCCGGACTGGTGACATCCGTGGCGGTGGGAACCAGCCGTTGGCGATCCTGGGAAAGCTTTTTCCGAATCACCGCCAAACGCTCTTCTACCGAATGGCGATTCGCTTTGACCTGGTTGTATTGCACCTCAGCTTCAGTGACGCGCTTGAGCACCTCCTGGGATTCCAACTCCAGAGAAGTAATGTTGTTGGCTTCCTTGAATCTACGGAGCTGTTCCTCGGCGCGCGATAGACGCTCTCTGACAATGGCCACCTGGTCTTCGATAAATGAACGCAACCCGCTGCCTTCGTGCTGTTTTAAACGCAAACTGTGGTCTCTCAGGACATCCGCAGTGAGATTGGCCAGCTGCATACTCAAAACCGGATCATGGGTCGAAACATGGATCACGACAACATCGGTCTTCCGGATGGACTCCGCCGAGATGCTCTCCTGCACCTGGTCCACCAGAAACTTTGTTCGATCAAAATCCTCAGGAGGAGGGTCCGGAAGCTCGAAGCGAGCGACCAAGTCAGCGGGGAGCGCCGCCACCACATCCTGAGCCAACGAACGGCTGGTTATCTCCTGAATGCGATTCAAAATATACGTCTCCCGCTGAAATGTCCGCAGCGGGTTGTACGCATCGTTCTTCAACGGATCTGTTGTGTCTTCAAAGATAACCGAAACGCTCGCCTGATAGACCTTGGGAGCCAGTTCGTTGTACATGACCACAGGCAGCAGCACCACACCTACACAAAGCAGTATGAGGCGTTTTCTCCGTCTCAGAACGCTTCTGAGTTGAAGATAGAGTTTGCGTAGATCAAACGATTCCATCATACCAAACCTAATTTCGACCAGTCGGCCGGTAATTAAAGATCATTCGCGGCCCGAACCGCGATAAAAACCACGCTGGCGATCACCGAAAAATCGCGCGCAAAGCCCACCACGGTGCGCCACTTGTACAGCCCATTCCTGGGCACGAACACGATGTCCCCTGGTTTTAATATCGGAGGGGGTGGCGAATTCTCTTTCTTAAAATAGTTGTCCAGATTGAGCCGAAGGATTCGTGACCCGCGGGATTGACGCTGCTGGCCCGGAACCGTTTGTTCATCCAGAGCGCGGGTCAATCGAACGTCGCTGAGCTTGGAGAATTCCGTGGTGCCCCCCGCTTTGGAAATCAGTTCCAGGATGTTCGTGTCGTCCGGAACACGATACTCCCCCGGGTTCTGCACCTCACCCCAAACATGCACGATGATTTCGAGCTGCTGTTCGTGACCGAGGATATATTTCTCTTTTTCTTGCGCGTAAAGCCAAGGGCAAGCAATAACAAGACAGAAGGCAGTTATCAGGCAGGTTCGAAAACTCACAAGTCTTCCTCGCAAAAGATAGTTAAAGCAGATGTAACTCTTGCTATGACAGTGAAACAGAACGATTATCGAGGTGACAAATCGATTCCGTGGCTAGATGTAATAACCACAACTACGCTCACTGAAATAGCTTTGCAGAAAAAACTCGACTCAGAAAATTGGGCGTGGTAAGCCCTTCACACATCACTCACCCCTGCAAACGCCGCAAGAGATGTCTTCCCCCTTAGTGTGAAAGGAAATCCGCTGATTCGGTTAGAAACTCGGGGAGAGTTTGACTCAAGCTCCGGTTGCTGCGCTCTCTTAATTCGGCACCGTAAATCTAAGTAATTTCAACTACATTGTCAAGACAAAAATTAACCGAGATTAATCATTGTTAGCGAATTGTTAACGATTATACGCCATATAATTCTTATTTGCGCTATTTTCTGCGTTATTCCGCCACTATTTCGGCCTCGATGTGAATAGCAGCAGACCGAACGGTCTGTGAGGCACAAAACAAAAAGACCTTGCATCTTAACCCAAATGGAATTATATTGTTTGGCTCAATTAGAGGGTTCACCACTGAAGGAGACGACGCAGCATGGCGGTTATGAACAACATGCGAGAATACACCAAAACGATTCTGATCATTTTGGTGCTCGCGTTTGTTGGAACGATCATTTTTGACTGGGGAATGAATGTCACGGGCCTCAAAACCAGAGAAGGCATCGTCGGTGAGGTAGAAGGAGAAGAGATCACGCTCAGACAGTTCGACCGCGCCTTGACGCTTGAACTCAAGGCCTATCGAGACCGCACCGGTAACGAACCTTCCGAAAGTCAGCTGAGCTTTATCCGCGACCAGGTCTGGGAATCTCTGGTGCGGGACATTCTCGTGAGAAAAGCCATGCGGCAAAAAGGCATCAAGGCAGAAGACCAGGAAATCATCTACCGCCTGTTCAACGCGCCGCCAGAGATCCTCAAAAATAATCCCAGTTTCCTCAACGACAAGAAGCAATTCGATATGGCCAAGTACCAGGCCGCGCTAAACGACCCGAGGACAGCCGGCCAGTGGCGACCCGTCGAAGACTATCTCCGCCAAACCATTCCGTATGAAAAGTTTCAACAACGGTTGGAAGCCAGCGTGCGCGTCACCGATGACGAGATCAGGAGAGAGTATCTCAAACAATACCAGAAAGCGGCGGTCAAGTACATCTTCATCGACCCCAACCGGTTCAAAGATCAGCCGGTCGAGGTTTCCCAGGAAGAAATCAAGGCCTACTACGACCAGCACAAAGACGATTTCCACGAAGAAGAGAAACGCAAGATTCAGTACGTGCTCTTTCCCATCACCACCACTGCAGAGGACTCGAGCGCGCAGTATGAGCTCGCCAATCGGATCTTATCTCGGGCGAAAAACGGTGAGGATTTCGGCGAATTGGCTGAGATTTATTCCGAAGATCCCGGGAGCAGAGATAAGGGCGGGGACCTCGGCTATTTCGCCCGTGGGACCATGGTCAAGGAATTTGAAGATGCGGCCTTCGGCGCCAAAGTGGGCGAAATCGTCGGGCCGGTCAAGACCCGCTTTGGCTTGCACTTGATCAAGGTTTTTGATAAAAAGAAAGAAGACGGCAAGCTCAAGGTCAAGGCCAGCCACATTTTGCTGAAATTCCAGCCTTCGGAAAAGACCAAAAACAGAGCCCGCGACAACGCCGACCTGTTCGCTGAACAGGCGCAGGATGGGTCATTCGAAGACCTCGCCAAAGAGTACAACCTCAGCGTGCAAACGTCGAGCCTCTTTGTCAAAGGTAATGGGTTTGTGCCGGGCCTGGGACTGAACAAAAAGGTCAGCAGATTTATTTTCTCGCACCCGGTGGGCAGCATCGGAGAAGTGGAAGAAACCGCACAAGGCTATTTTGTTTACCGGGTTGCCGAGATTCAGGAAGCCCACACCAAGACGCTGGAAGAGGTCTCAGAAACCATCAAAAGCAAACTAGCCGCACAAAAACGCATGCAAATGGCTGGTGAGCTCGCGCAAAAATTGTACGACAAGATCCAAAATGGAACCCCATTTGAAGAGGCCGCAAAACAAGACAGCCTGGAAGCCAAAGAAACCGCGTCGTTCACCCGGACCGGCTTCGTGCCGGGCGTCGGCAGGGACCCGAATTTCATCGGAACGGCGTTTGCGTTGGAAAAGACCGGGGACGTTTCCAAACCCGTAGAAGGAACGCGCGGCTACTACATTCTCAAACTTCTCAACAAAACGCCTTTTGATGAAAAGGATTTTCTGGCTAAAAAGGAAGAGCTCAAAAAACAGCTCATCCAGCGGCGCCAAAGCCAGGTTTTTGCAAGTTGGTACGCCGATGTCAAGGCCAAGGCGCA
>CAYQOI010000028.1:0-15137 GCA_964419085.1 uncultured Cytophagia bacterium
TCCCCCCGGTCGTTTCGACTCCGCTCAACGACCGGATACTTTTATTGCGCGGGCGAGTAAAGCGAGACATGAAGGCGTGAGAACCGGCTCGGAGGAAAGCGCGGCTTCGAATACAAAAGAAAAGGGCGGATTGAACATCCGCCCCTTTCTCCTCAGTTTAGGCAGGCTACGGCATTATTGGGAATTAGGGATTTGGCGAAGGACTCCCCGGCACCGGAACCTGGATTGCGTTAAGGATGCCGGTCGGCAGCCGCACGATGATCGGCCCGGCATGCCATTCGAATGCGCCCATGTCGATTTTGCCGTGGCTCGGCGACCTGGTGATGAGTTCGAGATCGACATCCGGTCCCAGACTCGCTTTTGCTTTGTCGATGACCGGCGAGCCTGCCTTGAGTCTCCAATTGGAGTTCGACGGATCCACAAACATGGGGTCGATATCGAGGTTGTTGACCCCGCTCAGATAGCCGCCTGCGATGTCGTTGTAACGCACGTGAGTGAAGCTTTCGGAGTTCTTGTCGGTCTCCCATTCTCCCTGGAGTGCCGGATTGTCCACGTGTAGCTCGTCGGGCGTCCAGACGTAGTTTCTGCCATACGTGTAATCGAGATCTTCTTCCTCACCCGCGTCGACGGGTTGGTCGTAGCGCAGGCGCCAATTGTCCCAGATGATGTTGTTGTAGATTTCCGGATCGCTGTACCCGGGCGCCTTGAACGGCCCGTCCAGGCCGCTGTACTCATGGCCGTTGCGCTCGCTGTCGATGGCACCGCCTGCCGGGTCCTCGCTGCCCGCCACGATATTGCCCGTGATGGTGTTGTTGAAGACCTTGCCGTAAAAGGTGTCGTCGAAGGCTAACGCCGCGCCGCGGGCGTGATTCTCGCCCTTGTCATCTGCGATATTCTGCGCGAATAGGTTGTTGTACACATTCACGTGTGACAAAGTGTCTCCGACGTCTTCGAAGCTGATGGCGCCGCCGTCGTCGTAGCAGACGTTGCGCAGGAAGATGTTGCCGTAGACATCGACCGGGCCGCAATCTTCGAAGAACATGCCGCCGCCATGGTCGTAAGCGAAGTTCTCCGCGATCACGTTGCCATAGACCTTCAGGTGGTCTTTGACTTCGTACAGGGTAACACCACCGCCCGCGTCCGGCGACCAGTTATGGAAGATGAGATTGTTGAAGATCTCATACGTTCCGGGTGGCGGACCGGGGTTGAAGTCGTCGGGCAGGTGCTCCGGCTGGGGATCGTTGTCGGTGCTGTACGGTTCGTCGTTCACACTGATGCCGCCCGCAAAGCCGCCGAAGTTCCCGTTTTCTGCGATGAGATTCGACCAGATCCGGATGTTGTGGTTGTTCTTGTACAACCAGATGCCGCCACCGTAGTAGCCGCCGTTTTGCACAATGATGCAGTTGTTGATGTCGATGAACCGGTTGTCGTAATCGCCGAAGATGCCGGCGCCGATATCATCGCTGTTGACCGTGCCACCGGTGATGGTAAACCCGCTGATCACGACGTTGCGGACATGCTTTTTGCTGTTGGGTCCGTTTCCGATATGGATGACCGGGCCGAAGGCTGTGCTTGCGCCCGACTCGTCCACGTTGAATTGTCCGGCCCGCCCGTCGATGGTGGTCTCATGTGGCCCGGCACCGATGAGCTTGATATTGGATTCGGTGATGTGAATGCGCTCTTTGTAAGTTCCGGGTGCCACAATGATGTAACGCGGCTTCCGTTTGGGCAGGTGGTTCAATGCCTCGTTGATGGTGTTCCAGGGATGGAACTTGCTGCCGTCTTCCGGTCCCGTGTTGCTGGCATCGACGTAGACGAACCGGAGGTTCTTGAAGCGTCGGCGCCACGAGTTATCAGGGATGTCGATGGGCAGCGCGTTGGAGATACCCGTAGTGGTTGCGACGATCAGCGAGCCGCTCAGCGCTTTGCGCGGAATGAACACATCGATATAGGTGTCGTGCCATTCTACGACCCGCAGCGCTTCGCCGAGCAGACTGACCGTAGAGTAACCTTGCGCTTCGCCGAAGTTTTGGCCCTGAATGCGGTACGTGGTGCCCGGCGTGACCGTCACCGCGCCGTTGTTGATGACGACATCGTCCCGTTTTCTGAAGCCCACGGTCTTGACCTTCTTCTCGAAGCCCTTGTTCGGGCTGACCAGCGGAAAGCCGGGAGGGAAGATCAAGGGCGTGTTGCCCGCTACCACGTTGCCGGGAAGCGGGATGCCTTGCACAAAGGTGACCGGAAGCAACGACCAGTCCGCTTCAAACTTGGCCGTGCCCTGCCCAAAAGCATAGTTGAGCGCCAGCGGGAAGTAACCCGGGTTGAATGCCGGATGCGTCGGATCGTTACCGACGTAAATGTGCACCCCCGGTGCCAGCCGCCGTTCGATTTCCACCTCGTCGCCCAGGTCCGGCCGGTCGCACAGAGGTGTGTTGAACGCGGCTTCGTAGCACAACGGCGAAGGCTGCTGAAACGCATCGAGAGTGTAGCCCAGATGGTCGTACACAACTACCGGTGCGCCGGTGACGACAGCTTTCTCCTCGAAGAACGTGCTCAACGGATTGTTGTCGAGAAAGACGTCGTCGAAGATGCCGCCTTCGATGAGACCGGCGATGGGCACCCGCGTGGTCAACCCGAAGTTGTGCTCGGTTCGCTGCCCACCCGTCACGGTGATATCCACGGTGACCGGCGCACCCGCCACAAAAGGTGCGGGGACCGTCGCGGAGTGTCCGGGCGGCGGCGTCATGCGCAGTTTGTAGTTACCCGGCGCGATGCCCCGGAACTCGTAGTGTCCCATGAGGGGTCCGTTGAACACCCCGCCGAATTCGGTAACAGGCACGACAGTAAAGGGCTTGATCCAACCCTGGGCGGCCAGTGCCGCTTCGTCGAAGGCCCCGCTGGTGTCGGTGGCGAGCACGGTGGTGCCGGTGGCGTCCAAGAGTTCGACCACCACACCCTGCACCGTGGGTTCTTCGTCCTCTTGCCAAATGCCGTCCGGGGTCCAGCCGGTGGAGCGGGTCGGCCGGTCGTAGAAGGTGAAGCCGCAGATGTCCCCCTCTGTGGCCGGGATCTGTTCCACGAACAGGTCCGCGCGGTAATTCAAACCTGCGGCGAATTGCACTACCCGCGTGCCGTGTTTGCCTTTTATCGAGAGACAGTCGTGCGCATTCAAGGAATCACCCACCACGTCAGCCCAGCGGTAACCTGGCGGGGGCTCTACGGAAACCCAGCCGAGCACTTCGACCTCCTCGAGGTTGTCGAAATTGTACCAGCCGTTGGCGTCTGTGGTGGTTTCCTTCCAGATATTGTGCGGCTTGAGACGGAAGGTCACCCGCGCGTTGGCAATGGGATTGCCTGCCAGGTCTTTCACGAAGCCCTGAGTCCGGGCGAAAAAGCGGGGAACCAGGGCATCCACCAAAAGATCGGTGTCGGTGGGTCCAACGGCCACCTGGCCCTGCGAATAGACGTAATCGATGGGTACATCGGAAAAGAACAGTTTGTACCGGCCGGGTGGAACATGCAAGAACTCGTACTCGCCGGTGACGGGGTCGGCCAGCGTCGTGGCCACCGGGTGAGGGGGGCCCAGCGCCTCCGCGTCGGTATAGAGGACCACGAAGCCGTCCGGCACGACGTCATTGCCGGTGACACAGACCAGATCCGGAGGAATCACATCCACGGGGTCGGCGCCATCGGCATCGAAAAGCGTGCCGTGGATACGTGCGTTGCCGGTGACCATGTCTTTGCCCAGTTTCGGCACGAAGCCGAACCAGATGAGATAGATGCCGCCTTCGGTACCGGGGTCACCCGGTCGAAGAATGACTTCCCACTCCTGGGTTCCTTCCTCGCTGGTTGTCCAGTGCCACTGCGCTGCGCCGCCCGGAGGCGTTGCACGAACATGGTACTCGCCCGGCACCAGGCCGGTGAAAAAGTAGAGCCCTGAGACATCTGGACCAGCGGCAGGCGGTAGGGTCGGGCTGGAACCACTGATGCCCGACTGGACCACGTTGCCGTCTTCGTCGATGACCTCGATAAGCACCCCGGACATGCCGGGGTCGTCGGGAAAGTCATCTTCTCCGTTCACCACGTTGTCCCGAAAGCAGTAGACCAGGAGATTGGCCAACGGCAATTCATCTGGAGATGGGTTTCCCGTCTGCGGGTCGGTGAAAAGCGGCGGCAGATACGCGTCTTTGTCCAGGACGACGTCGCCCGAATGCACCTTGCACGGCCGGCTGGTGAGATCATGACCCGGTGCGCTGAACATGATGACGTATTCCGCGGAATCGCCGGGTGTGGTGGGCGCAGGCACCGTGGCCGACCAACTGTTTCCGGTCACGGTGGCGTAGGTGATGAATGCGCCGCCGGAGTGCTGGTTTTGAACCATCACCGACGCCCCGAAAAGCGGTGTGGCCGCCGGGGCGAAAACAGGGACAAAGATACCGCTACCGGGAGGATCCTCCATCTGAGCGCCCGTGTAGATCTTTCCGCCGATGGTGGCGGTCTGGGCAAACCCTCCTTGAGCCGAAAGCAGACCAACTATGACGATAACGATGACTTTAACCCAAAGCTGCCGATAACCTTGTCTCGTCATGAGTTTCCTCCTTCGTAGTGATTAAGTTAAGTGCTTAGTGTTTTTCACGATGATTTTGAGTCGACTTTTGGGAACAATATTCGTTATTTGTGTACCTAAGCTTTATGCGCAATCCCACTAATTGCGTGATTAAAAGACATTTAGGTTCATTAATTTTCATTAAGGTTGCTCGGGCCAATGTATGCCTGCGCCAAAGCCTCCACAGCCGAGAGTTTGGCGCAAACAAAAACGACGCCTGAGGACTTTCCAGGCACCGGGCAGCTCCGCTCACGGAATTTCCTATGGCGTCTTTACCACCTTGCGCACGGCCTGCTTCTGTCCAACCCGCGCCACGACGTAATAGATGCCAGAGACGACCTTTCTCCCCCTGTCGTCGCGTCCATCCCAGATGAGTGCGTGAGATCCCTCTCCCATCGTCCCTACAGAAATCTGACGCACCCGCCGTCCGAGGATGTCATAGATAGCGAGCTTGACCTGTTCCGGCTTCTGCAGCGTGATGACAAGCGTGGAGCGTCTGCTAAAGGGATTCGGATAGAGGGGAGCCAGGGCAAATGTACTTGGCTGGCCTGCCGCCGGAGTCTCGACGTTCACCGGGCTCTGCAGATAGGGAAAGACGCCCATGTCGGTTATGGTGCCGTCCGGGTCCAGCGGTGCCTGCGGGTCCCCGCGGTCGATACAAGGCGAGGTGGCCATGAGCGTGTAATCGCCGTTTGCGGGATCGGTGAACTGCGGATTGATGGAGATGGACTGCTCGCGCTGGTGCAGCCCCTTGATCAAACCGAGATCGGAGTACCGGATCGTGGGATTGGAAAGGTCGCCGTCCTGAATATCGATGTCGAAATCGGCGTGGCCGTAGATGATGGAATTGCTCACCGTGACCGTAAAGGCGTTTTTCAGGGTCAGCCCGCGTTTGGTGTTGTTGGCGAATGTGTTGTGGTCGAAGCGTTTTTCGCCGAAGCTGTCCTCGATGAACATGCCGCCCTCGGACGCGATATTGTCCACGACCAGATTTCTGTCAAAATCCAGCATGAAGTGCAGGGTGCCGATGATGGCCCCGCCGCTTTGACCGGTCTCAGGCATCACATTGTGACGGATCACATTATGGCGTATGGTCATCGTGAACATGACGCTGGCTTCGCCCACCAGGGCCATCGCCGGCGCGGCCGTTGCGGTGTTGTTTTCGATGGTACAGTTCTCGACGGTGACCTCTTGCCCGCAGAAGATGCCCCCTCCCAGTTGGGATGCGTTGTTGCCCGTGATCAGGAGGTTGCGAAAAATGCTGCTTCCCAACGCGTAGACGCCTCCTCCTTGTTCGGCTTCTCCGCCGGTGACGGTAAAGCCGTCAACGAGGTCGTTGCTGAGCGGGTTCGTCTTGATCACCGAACCGCTGTTCTGGCCGTCGATCACCGTTGCGTGATTTTGGGGATCCCGGGGACCGCCGCCGGTTGGGAAGCCTCCCAGCAACGCGACACGGCGCGGCAGGACGAGGTTTTCGCCGTAGGTGCCTTCGGCCACGTAGATGGAATCCCCGTCGCTGGTCAGAGCCAGAGCCGCCGAGATGCTCGCCTTGGCCGCGTCCCAGGAGGTCCCGGGGTTCTGGTCGTCCCCGCTGTTGATGTCCACAAAATAGACGGTCTGACAGTAAAGCACCTGGGTGCTCAGAAGAATCGCGGCGCACAAGCTCCAGAACAAGAGTCTTCGCATAGATCTGCCTCCGATTGCGGGTCGAGCCGTGTGTCAGGCTAGCCCTGGCCCTGCCCCATGTTGACATCGCCCGAAATGATTTTGGGCTGCAGCAAAATGACCAGTTCGGATTTGACCTTGCTCTTGGTTTTGCTGCGGAATGGAATGCCCAACAGGGGCACACTCCCGATCAAGGGAACGCGCTTTTCGCTTTCGATGTCTTGATTTTTGATCAACCCGCCGATGATGATGGTCACCCCGTCCTTGACGATGACGGTGGTTTCTGATTCCGATTTTTCGATGATCGGCACATTCTCGTTGAAGCCGGTCACCTGGCTGACCTCAGGGCGGATGTTCATGGTGATGAACCCGTCCTCGTTGATGTGCGGCGTCACCTTCAGCTTGACTCCCACTTCCACGGTGACCACGCGTTCGAAGGTGCGCAGGGCTCCCCCCTGGTCCTCGCGGGTGTCGACGGTTTTGTAGGGGACCGAGCTGCCCACCAGGATGTAGGCCTCCTGCCCGTCAACACAGGTGATGCGCGGGTTGGAAAGCAGGTTGGTCTTCCCCACGGTCTGGAGGGCTTCGATGAGACCCGAAAGCGTCGTGGAGCCGACGCGGACTGCCGTGGCGCGCACTCGCCCGCCGTTGTCGTTGTCGCCCAGCACGCGGAAATGTGAGCTGGCGTCGATGACGCCGCCCAGGCGCTGCGACACCGCGCTCCAGTCCACCCCCATCTTGAAATCGTCGTTGAGCGAGATCTGGATGATTTTCGCTTCGATCAAGACCTGCTTGGTCTTTTGGTCCAGGCTCGCGATAAGTTGTCGCAGATAGGGCAAATTGTCCGGCAGTTCTCGCACAAAAAGCTTGTTGGTGTTCTTGTCCGCCACCACGGAGCCGATTCCCGGTGTCAATTCATCTTGCAGCCGTGCTGCGACTTCTTCGGCCTTGGCGTACTGCAGCGAGAAAATCTCCATCACGGTCTTTTCCGGCACATCCACCTGTTCCACGAATTCGGCGATTCGCTGCACCCGTGCGGGATCGTCCATCACGATGAGCTGGTTGGTGTTGCTGTCGATTCTCACCTGTGCCCCCGCTGACGCCATGCTCTTCACCACCTCTTCGATGCTTTGCACCGGAATGTGGTTTAGCACGAAACTGCGTGTCTCCAGCGGGATGTCCACCTGATGGATCACGGTTTCCATGTCGCGCAAAACCGCGGGGAGATCCACCAGAATGAGGCTGTTGCTGCGCTGATCCGCGATCACGTTGCCCTCTTTGGACTTCATCTGGAAGACCGATTTCACCACCTGTTCCGCGCTGGCGTACTTGAGCCTGACGACTTTCGTCTGGAGGCGGTCTTTGAAGGCCCGGCCGAAACGCATTCTGTACTCATCGGCGGTCAACACTTTGATGACGCCGTGTTCCCTGTAGTAGGCCAGTCCCTGCATCTCCACCACCAGGTCCAGGGCTTCCATGACATCAACGCTGTCCACAAAGATCGTGACCGTGCCCTGAACCGCTTTGCTGGCCACGATGTTGATCCCGCCGGTGGTGGAAAGCGTTTTGAACACATCGTGGATGTTCGCATTGCGGAACTGCAGACTGATTTTCTTCCTGCTCGGCCGCCGCCGTGACGACTGCGCCTGGGCCAAGTTGTCCGGCGAGAGCGCCAGAACGACCAGAAGCATGGTGCACAAGCTGAGGGTCAGACGATTCTTTGTTGTCATCACATTCTACCTCTCGATTGAAATACACCTTCGACGTTGCAAAACTATATTCTCAAGTTGACCAACTCCCCGTCCCGCTCCAGGACGAGCCGGTCGGAAAAGATCGCTTTCACCTTGTATCCTTCCAGACTCTGACCTTCTTCCAGAAAGATGGACGCGCCGGTGCTGTTGTCTTTGACGATCGCTTGCGGCGTCTGGCCCACGAGGATGCCCAGCAGGGTAAACCGTTCCGCCAGGCTCGGTACCTCGGAGGCATCGAAGGACGGGTCCGCGGCCGCACCCGCGTCGGGTTTCTGAGTGCGGAAGTACTGCCGCTGCGGGTCGATTTTCTCTCCTGTCCCGTCGGCCCCGGGTGCCTGCCCTGCTGCTGTAGCAAGCCGCTCTGCCTTTGTGGGCCTTGCCAGCGACCTTTTTCCCAGCTCCGTTTTGGTGTACCAGACAAACACCGGCGCGGTTACGGTGATCGTGACGGCCGTCCAAAAGAGGAACCGGTTGAGAAGCGCGTGGACGCGGTGTCCCGGGCTTTCCCGAACCAGTCTGGCGATGCGATCTCGCATCAGCGGCTTTTCAGAGCCCTGCGCCACCGGTCGATCTTCTGAAGTGGTCTGCGGCTTGACGTGGCCGTTGCCGCCGTTACCATCGTATGTGGAAAGCGCTCGCATTGCGGTTTACCCCGTTAAGACACGGACGACGATGATCTGACATTGCAGTTGAGTCCCCTGTCTCCCTTCCGGGAGAATGTAAAGCTGGCGGATGCGCGTGTTGGCATGCTTGGATTCGATGCGATCGAAAAAGGTGAGCAGGTTTTGCAGCGTGCCAAGACATTCGATCCGAACCTGCAACAGAGTGGAGGTTCTGCTGCCCTGTGACTCCTGGGTGGGCAGCTGCAGGGGCTGGAAGCGCTGTATCTCCACGAGTTGCTGTCCGGAGGATTCCAGCTCCAGCAGAAAATCTGCCATCTGCGCGGTTTTGGAAGAAGGCTCGGCCTGTACCTCGCCGCTGCTTTTGAGTTGTTCTGCCCGCTGCACGATCTTTTGCGTGCTCAGAAGCAGCCTCTGCATCTGGTCGAGGGCCAGGTCCGTCTCCTGCCAGTCGTTGAGGATGGGCAGAGCCACCAGCTTGACCAGCGCCAGCGCGACCAGCGCAACGAAGGCCACCGCCAGGAGCACTTTTTCGCGTGGCGTGATGGGACGTACGTTCATGTCAGAAAGCGTCAATCCTCATTTGTGCTGAAATTCACTTTGATTTCGAAATAGATCTCTTGCCGGCCGTTGCGCTGCCGGCGGTCCACCGATGTCAGCTCCACCGCGTCAAAGTCCGGTTGGGCGTCCAGAAGCTGAGGCAACGACAGCACGTCATCCAGACGGTCGCTCACGCCGGTCGCCAGGAGCTTTTCCCCGCGATAAAGGGAAAGCGAGTTGAGCTGAACGCTCGGCGGCAGCTTTTGAAGTAATTCCGCCAACAGCGCGGACGTCCGTTTGGTGGAGCCCAACTGCTGGCGGAGGCGTTTTTCGGCCTCTTCGAGATGCTTGAGGGCCTGCACTTTGGGGCGCAGCGCGGCCACCTCTGTTTGTAGTTGCGCCAGGAGACCGTGGCGCTGGTGCAGCGAGAACTTGACCGCGGCCACCGACAGGGCGAAGATGTACAGAAGGATCAAGGCGGTTCCGGTCAGGCGTCTTTTGAAGGCACGCTGCCGCTGCCGCTTGCGTTCTTCCTCGGGCCGCAGATCCATGAGGGTGTCGTCGCGGGCTCTGGTCATGCCCAGCAGAGTGGAGATGGAGAACCAGTGATGAAACTCGCCGACGTCACCCGTTCCGCCGAACTGTTCCAGCGGGATCATCAGGTCGAACCAGCTTACCGGCATGGACAGATTGTTCTCCAGGCGATGCGTAAGTTTTTGCACCCTCGGCAACCACCCGGTGAGCGCGACGTGTTTGATGTTGACATCCAGGCCGATGTTTCTCACCGCGTTGATGGTGTCCGCGATGCCGCGGGAAAGCCCATCGATCCACTCTTCGTAGACCTCTTGAGGCCGGGCGCCCACCATTCGTTCCATCAGCTCCTCCATGCCCGCCGGGATGCTGCGGCAAAATAGAAGCTTGCGCTGCTCGATGATCAGCACGTTGGTGGCGGAGAAGTCAACGTCCACCAGCGCCATGCACGTGTGGTTCACCTGAGGAAAGTCTCGGAAAAACTCCAGAAAAGACTGATAGATGGCTTCCACGTTTAGTCGAATCGCATCGACCAGCAGACCATTCCGTCGGCAGATGTCCAGGTAGCGATTCAGCACGCTGCGGCGAGCCAGCACCACCAGAACCCGGGACGTACCGTCCTCTTCCGTGGAGATGATGCGGAGGTCGTGGACCAGCTCCTCTGACGGTATGGGAACGTCCTGGTGCATGCGATAAAAAGCCATCTTGCGCAGCTCCACGGGGTCGTGGCTGGGCAGATGCAGAATTTTCGTGTGCACCGCATGACGAGGAATCGAAATGGTCACCGGGTGCATGCCCTTCACGCCCATTTCGCGCAACGTGTCGGCCAGGACCCGTTCCACTTCTTCCTCCTCGTCGGAAGCCAGCGTTTTCACCTTGAGAAAGCTCACATGCGTCCGGTGTTTCGGATCATCGACTCTGATGAATTTGAGCAGATGCCGGTCGAACTCGATGGCGAGAAATGCCTTCGATTGCGGAAGCAGCTCCGTCACCAGGCCGAGCGCTTTGCGCGACAGGGTCGAAAGACGCCTCTCCGGCGTCCTTCCACCAGGTGACGGTGTTGTCAAGGCTAACTCAGGCATGAGGTTCCGGTCATTCTATTCTGTCCAGGAAACGATTTCGATTTCTCCCGTAGGGTCGCGCCGAACCACTGCGGTGACGGTCTTTCTCACCTGTCCGTTCATGGTGACACCCACCGCTCGGATGGTGAAATGTGTGGACCGTGTGCTCAAACGTCCGCTGGTGACCAACCGTTGCAAGGCGACCTGCTCGCCGGCAGACAATTTGATTTTATCCAGCAAGCGCGGGAGAATCTTCTCGGGCTTCTTGAAAATCACGTCATCGCCCGAAAACGGTACACGGTCCTCTCCCCATCGCACGGTGAGGATTTTCTTCGCCGACTCCTGCCGCAGTCCCAGCATCTGGAGCACCTGCGGCGCCGCCGTGTTGATGTTTACGCTGCCGTCGCTGTGCACCGTTGCGATGGAGGAGAGCAGCCGGACATCATCGGCGGAGAAACCGCGCACCTGGGTCAATTCCCCAAGGTCGTCGAGCTTCGCGTTTTTGCAGTGGTAGGGCGAGGGGAGTTTCATGTAATACCCGTCCTCCGCGCCGTTTTCTCTTACCTTGTCGTCGGCATCGATCCAGTCCAAAAGCGCGGCCAGTTTTGCGCTGGTCATGCCGGGCAAACGGGCCAGAATCTTCGGCGGTGCCAGGTTGAGATTGATCTTGCGGTTTTCATCTTCTATCCCGTAAAAGTTGTCTTTTCCAAACGCATCTGCGTCCGCGGCGTACGCGACCTGAAAGAAACCCGAGCCCAGGGTGACATGCTGGAACAAAGCCGGGTTGTCTGCCCACGCGTCGTGCAGCCCATCCCAACCGAGCGTGTCTTGTAGCGCGTCTTTTTGGAGCACCGAGATGGCCTGGAATACGCCGCTTTTCGCGAGCCAGGTTGCCTGATTCTCGTGGACGGCATAGGCATCCATCCGAAGCGCCAGCATGACGTTCTTGCTCAACTCCATCGCCAGAAGTGCCAGGATGGCGAGCATCCAGAGCGCGGTGATGGAAAGTGCGCCCTCCTGGTTGTTTCGCAGTCCTCTCATGGCTTCGTGACCGGTATTTTGGTTCCCACCAGGATCGGCTGCAGTATCTCGACGGTTTCGCCCGTTTGCGCGAGCGCCATGGTGGCGCGCACCGCGGTGGGAAGGCCCTTGTTGTCGGGCCAGGTGTCAACCCACTCGAACCGTTTTTTGTTCTTGAACAAGTAGCCGAACGCGATGGCCTGAATGTGTTCCAGAACACGCTGCTCCGTGGTCTCGCCCGAAAGAGTCTGCCGTGTACGAAACAGCGATTTTAGCCCGTTGACCCGGTCCACTTCGCACCAGTATCTTACGCGAGCGGGGCCGCCTGTATCGCCGTCACGATGGTTGATGGTGAAGCTGAGGGAATCTGAACCCCCGACAAAGCTTCCCAATCGCGTGGTGGCGGCCTGTTGCAGATCGGAAAGCAGCAGCGATTGTGCGCGGTGGAGCCGCTGCAATCGCGCCGCAGCCTCGTTGGTCGCGTCGCGGGCTGCGACCGCATTCTTGAGCAGAACGAGCGCGGCCACGCCGATAAGAGAGAAGATGGTCAATGCCGCCAGCATTTCCACCAGCGTGAAACCACGTTCATCCCGGGCGAAGGCGCCCGTCTTCTTGTCGTGCGTAACCATCCTGTTTTTCGTTCTGTTCGTTGTCTTGTGATTCATCGCTGCCGGGGTAAAAGTGTGACCAACGTGACGGAACCCGATTTACCCCGGTCCCGCCAACTTACCGTGACCTCGACCCGCTCTAGACCGGGACTGTCCGGCCAACGGAGCCGTTCGATGCGGTAGCGGAAGGGACCCTTCCGGCCTTCTCTGGCGACTGTCGAAATCTCCGTTTTGTGCAAAGCCCGCATCTCCTGTTGGGTCAACAGGGTCTGAGCCAGTTGGCGCGCGGGTTCGAGAAAGTGCTTGCGCGCCGCCACCGCGCGAGTGGCCTTTTGAAACACCCCGCTGATCGCGACCAGCCCCACGGAAAGAATCAGGACGGCCAGCAGGGCTTCGTAAAGGACGAATCCCGCCTCGCCGCTATTGTGTGTCGACGATGCGGAGTGCGACCTGTTGACCATTCGTCTCGACTTCATAACCGTTGCCTTTGTCATCGAGCACCTTAAAGACGCTGCGCAGGGTCTCTGCGCCCGGTGCCCATGTCAGCCGGAGATTCTCGGGGTGCAGATGCACGCCCTCGGGGAAAACGTGACGTTGTTTCACGCGCCATCTGGGTTGCCACTTCCACACCGGCTGCTGGAAGTTCTCCGGCACCACCTGCTCCTCTACCGAGTAGCCGTTCCCGTTTTCCCAGACGGTGAAGCGCCAGGTGCGGCCGGTGAGCAAGCTCTCATGGGGGAGAAGTTTCAACTCCCGAGCGACGGCTTCCGCCTGCGATTTCAATCGCAGGTTCCGGTAGGTGTGGGCCAATTTCGGTGTAGCCGCCAGGACGATGAGGCTGAAGACCAGCAGAGTCAGGCACAGCTCGATGAGCGTCAACCCCCGCTCATTGCGCCACATCGTCTTCGGTCTCCCAATTGACGATGTCGTCGTCTCCGCCCTCCTGCTTGTCCGGCCCCTGAGAGTACAGATCATAGCTCTCCGGGTTGTGTTTTCCCGGAGACACATAAAGATAGGGCTGGCCCCACGGATCTTTCAATTTGCTGTTTTTCTTGAGATACGGGCCTTGCCAGGACGCCGGAATGGGGGGCGTCGTGGGCTTTTGGATCAAAGCCTTGAGACCCTGTTCGGAAGTCGGGTAGACGCCGTTGTCCAGATAATACATCTCCAGCGCCATCGCGAGATTGGCGTTGATGTCCGCCTGCGCGGCGACTTTGCGCGCTTGTTCCGTGCGTCCGGAAAACTGCGGCGCCACCAGCGCGACCAGAACACCGAGAATGATCACCACCAGCATCACCTCGATGAGGGTTAAACCGGATTCGTTCTTAAGAGATTTCATGGCTCATCCTCAGAATGATTGCAATGCCCTCAAGATAAAAGGTTCGCCCAGCAGGAGCATGACAAGCGCCCCAAAGCTGAGAAAAGGTCCGAAAACAACGCGATGCGGGCCGGTCTTGTTCGGTGAAACCGCGATGAGGACCAGCCCCAGAATGTTGCCTGAGAAAGCTGCAAGCATGATGGCGGCCAGACCCGCCTTCCAGCCCAGAAACGCGCCGATCATGGCGGCAAACTTGATGTCGCCTCCTCCCATGGCATCGTCTCGATGGAGCACCATCCCTCCCAGCTTCCCTGCGGCATAGAGCAACCCGCCGCACACGAGCACGCCCAGCAGGCCGCTTTGCCAGCCCTGCGGGAGTACCAGACCTCGGAAAAGGACGCCCGCCATTATCCCGGTCAGCGTGAACTTGTTCGGTATGATGTGATGGTCCAGATCGGTAAGCGTTCCGCCCACCAACAGGGTAGCAAACAGCGCGGCCGAGGCGAATTCCGGCGCCCGGGTTTTGAGACCGTACAGTGCGACAAAGAGGAGGCCGGTAAAGATCTCTACAAAAAGATATTTCGATGGAATCTTTTCGCCGCAGCAAGCAGCCGTTCCTTTCCGCAACAGATAGCCCACGAGCGGCAGTTTCTGAGGCCAGGTGAGTTTGCTGCCGCAGTAGTCGCAGCGGGACGCACCGGTCACCACGGATTCTTTCCTCGGAAGACGGTAGGCGCACAAGCCGACAAAGCTGCCCACGAGGGTTCCCAGAATAAAGCTCAAGATGTTTCCCGCAAGGAGTGTTCCGCTCATTGTAAAACGAAGTCCATCTGAAAAATGGGGAGCATCATGGCAAAGACGATGAATCCCACAAACAGTCCGATCAACATGATCATGGCGGGTTCCAGAAGCTTGGTAAAGATCTCCACCTTTCTGTCCACTTCCTGCGCCAGAGAACTGGCCAACTTTCCGAGTGTGGCCTCCAACTGGTTGGTTTGCTCCGCGATTGCGATCATCTGGCCGAACAGATTCGGCAGGGTCTTGGTGGCTCTCAGGCTGGCGCCCAGTTTACCGCCTTCTCGCACCGTTCTGGCCACCTTGCGGAACTCCGTTTGTAGCACGCTGTTCTTTGAGGCTGCAATGACCACTTCCAGCGCCTTCTGGACCGGCACGCCGTGTGCCAGAAGTGCTCCGAGTGTCTGGGCAAATTGGGATAGCTCGGCCTGGACGGTGAGCTTGCCGACGAAGGGCAACTTCAACTTCAAGCGGTCGATCTTGTGGACAAACGCAGACTTGTGGCGTTGTGCTCGCAGAAAGAACACCACCGCCGCGAAGGCCGCACCGATTATCCCCCAGCGATGGGCGAAGACGTCTGATACACTGATGAGCACGCGCGTTGGCAGGGGCAGGGTCTGGC
>CAYQOI010000029.1:0-15088 GCA_964419085.1 uncultured Cytophagia bacterium
GGGTTCAACCGCTTCTTCCCGGAGAAGGTTCGAGACAACGCTTACATTCCCCCAGTCGTGATCACCTCGTTTAAGAAACTCGGCAAAGCGATGCCGTTGGCCGGTTCCAATTCCGTGGAGCTCAGTTACAAGGAGAACCATTTTTCGCTGGAATTCGCGGCGCTGGATTTTTCCCATCCTCGACGGAATGCCTATGCTTACATGTTGGAGGGATTAGATGAAAAGTGGGTGGAGCTAGGTACTCGGCGGTCGGTCAACTTCAGCAATTTGGCGCCAGGACACTACGTCTTCAGAGTCAAGGGATCGAACAGCGACGGGGTTTGGAACGAAGAGGGGACATCGATGCACATCACGGTGACGCCGCCGTATTGGGAGACCCTGTGGTTTCGAGTTTTGCTTTTGACTGCTGTGGCGGGCGTTCTGGTGTTGGCCTATCGCTATCGGGTGGCCAGGCTGCTGGAGGTGGAGCGCACGCGCAACCGCATCGCGCAAGACCTGCACGATGAGGTCGGGACCGCCCTGAGCAGCATCTCCTATTTTGCCCAGGCAATCCGCAGCGATGCCGAAGCTCGGAAGGGGCCGTTTTCTCTGAAGTTTCTCTCTCTCATCTCGGAGATCTCCGCCGAAGCCCAGGAGGCGATGAGCGACATCGTCTGGGCCATCGATCCCAACAACGACGAGTGGGACAGGATTCTGGCAAAGTTTCGCCGCTACGCGTCGGATCTATTTGACAGCAAAGGTATCGCCTATGTCCTCCAGATTCCCGAGGCGCTGCCGTTGCACAAGTTGGACGTGAACCAGCGTCGAAATTTCTGGCTGATCTTCAAAGAGATGATCACCAACATCGTGAGACACGCGGACTGCAACCGTGCCCGGGTTACAATCACCAGTGAGGGGCAGACACTCAGTCTGGTCGTTGAGGATGATGGCCGAGGCTTCGATTCCTCTTGCCGGAGCGAGGGGAACGGCGTACGGAACATCTATGCACGCGCCAAAATGCTGGGCGGCCGCGCGACCCTGACTTCTGAGGGCGGTCGCGGCACACGCTGGGAACTCCGCTTTGGGGTGTAGAAAAACCGCATAGGTATGTAGTGTAGAGTATATGGAGATTGGTTAAATTAGACCATGACCGAAGACAAGCGACAAGCAGGCGGGGCGCGGCACGTGGGGATCGCGATCATCGAAGATAATCGCTATTTGCGCGAAGGGTGGGGGGCGGTTTTGTCCTCGGTCTCGGAATTCCATGTTGTGGGCAGCTACGCAAGTTGTGAGGAAGCCTTCGCCTCCGACCGACTCGGCGAGTCCGACGTGGTGCTGATGGACATCGGGTTACCGGGGATGTCGGGCATCGAGGGCGTGGCGACCCTCTTGCGGCAGCATCCGGAAATCGCGGTGATCATGTGCACCGTGTTTGACGAAGACAAGAAAATCTTTGATGCCCTCTGCAACGGCGCCATCGGCTATTTGCTCAAGAAGATCCCGGCGCAGGAGATGATCCAGGCGATCAAAGATGCGGCCGCGGGAGGGTCGCCGATGACACCCAACATCGCGCGCAAGGTCATTTCCTCTTTTCAACGCCCCGCAGCTGGCGGCTCCGGAAAGCAAGACAATCTCACCGAGCGGGAACAGGAAGTTCTCGAGCTCCTGGCCCAGGGCCAATCCTACGCGGCTATCGGCGAAACCTTGCATCTTTCCGTCGACGGTGTCCGTTACCACATCCGCCATATCTACGAGAAACTTCAGGTTCACAGCCGCGGCCAGGCCATTGCCAAGGGTCTGAAGAAACGGCTCATTCATCCCCCCCGGTAGACGGGACATGCCTTAGTACCGTTCTTGCCTGCCTCAAGGCCTCGAGCAATACCGCATATTCATGCGTTGTCTTTCATCGCACAATTGACTAATGTGCTTTTGGGGATAAATTCAGAAACGGTTTTCAACTCGATGCCTAACGGCGAATTTTTCCAGGAGGATCATGGTTTGAAAGGCCCCGGGCCCCAAAAGACGACGCCATTAGAATGAAAAAACCGCTCACCTACTAAAAAGGAGGTCATCGAAATGGAAGACTACGCGTACCCCGATTCGGTCGTTTCCACTGACTGGGTTGAGAAACAAAAAGGGGATCGATCCGTGGTGGTGGTCGAAGTGGATGTGGACACCAAGGCTTACGATGAAGGCCACATTCCAGGCGCGGTCGGCTGGAATTGGAAGACGCAGCTCTGCGACACGGTCCGCCGCGACATCATTCCAAAAACGGAGCTGGAAAAGCTGCTGAGCGAAAGCGGGATTTCGCCGGACACCACCATCGTGCTGTACGGCGATAACAACAATTGGTTTGCCGCCTGGGCGTTCTGGCAACTCAAAATGTACGGACACCAAGATGTGCGTTTGATGGACGGCGGGCGCAAGAAATGGCTGGCCGAGGGACGCGAGCTGAGCAAGGAATCGCCGAAAGTTGAGGCCGCGCCGTACGACACAAACGGTGTTGATGAAAGCGACCGCATCAAACTGCCCGAGTTGCAGAGCATCTATCAGGCCGATAGCACCGTTCTGGTGGATGTACGTTCTCCGGATGAGTTTTCCGGCAAGATCCTTTCGCCACCGGGATTACCCGAAACCTGCCAGCGGGGAGGTCACATTCCCGGCGCGAAAAACATCGGTTGGGGCACCGCGTGCAATGAAGACGGCACTTTTAAACCCGCCGATGAATTGCGCCAGCTCTATGCCGACAAAGGCGTGACGCCCGAAAAGAATGTGGTGACCTACTGCCGCATCGGCGAGCGTTCCAGCCTTTCCTGGTTTGTACTGAAATACCTGCTGGGCTACCCGAATGTCCGGAACTACGACGGATCGTGGACCGAGTGGGGAAATCTGGTGGCCGCGGACATCGAGCGGGGGGCGACGTCATGAAAACCGAGGCATACCGTTCCGAGGCAGACCGCTTCGGTGCGGTTCCGGTGGTCGTGACCTCGTACAAAGTGGGGGAGCGGTACTACTGTCAAGTGGCGAACCAGGACCCTGGCGCGGTGATCGCTCGCGCGGAGGGGACGACCAGAGAAGAAGCGGTGGAAAGGGCCACGAGTATGGCCCGGGCACGATTGGCTTAGTTCACCTACATCCTGATAGTGCGAGCCGGTTGGATGGCTCGGCCGACTGCTCGCACTATCCTCTCTTTCCCAACTCGTAGAATTCCCGCCTGAAGTAAAGCAACGGGTTGCCGTGTGCCAACACGCTGGCGTGCTCTACCTGTGCCAAGAAGATGGTGTGGTCGCCGCCGTCCACCTGCTGCTCTGTTCGGCACACGAGATGCCCAAGAGTGTGAGCGAAGACCGGGATGCCTGCATCGTTCAGATCGTAGACGGTTCCGGCGTAGCGTTCGCTGCTGCTCAGGGAAGGGTTGGCGAAGCGCGCGGCCAGCTCTGCTTGTCCTTCGCTCAGAATGTTTACCACAAATCGCCCGCTTTCTGAAAGCGCGGCATGGCTGCTGCTTTTCTTGTCGATGCAGACTAAAATCAGTGGGGGATCCAGGGACACCGACGAAAACGCGTTTACGGTGAGACCGTGAATGGTGGGGCCGTTCTTGAAAGTCACGACGGTCACGCCGGTGCAGAATTGGCTCATGACCTGTTTGAACAAGTCCGGTGAAATGGGCACCGCTCCTCCTTCCGAAAACTCCTGTTATTGAAACAGCGGCGACACTTGGTAGGCTTTTTCCGCGTATTCGCGCAGCATCCTGTGCGTGTTGAAGTAGGACGCGTTGAGCGCGATGGCGTACTTCATCATCTGAATCCACTTGTCGCGCTGCTCATAGTAAGTGGGGATGATGACCTGTTCCAGCTTGTCGTACAGCGCGATGACGTCCTGGGCTTCGTCGTAATCGGTGAGGTTGTTCTCGTTGGGCTCTGGACCTATGGCCCAGCCGGTGACACCTTCGACACATCCTTCGATCCACCAGCCGTCCAGAACGCTGAAATTGAGCACGCCGTTGTGCGCGGCTTTCATCCCGCTGGTTCCGGAGGCTTCGCGCGGGCGCCTGGGATTGTTGAGCCACACGTCGACCCCGGAGGTGAGCACGCCGCCCAGGTGCATGTCGTAGTTTTCCAGGTAGGCGATCTTGATCTTGCCGTCCAGCTCCGCGATGGCTTTGAAGATGTTCTTGATGACCTTTTTGCCGTCATTGTCGTTGGGGTGCGCCTTTCCCGCGAAAACCAGTTGAACCCGGTCCGAGGCGATTTGTGACAGCCGTTGCAAATCGGTGAAAATGAGGTCCGCCCGTTTATAGGCGGCCGCACGCCGCGCAAACCCGAGAGTAAGCCGGTTGAGGTCCATTTTGACGCCGGTCTTCTCTTCCACCACTTGAATCAGCTTGCCCTTCGCGGCCATGTGAGCTTTCCAGATGAGTTCGTCCGGGATCGTCATGGCTTTGGAAAAATGCGACGGATCGCTGTCCCAACCCGGGATGTACTGGTTGAACAGTTTCTTGAAGCTGGGAGAGGTCCAGGTGGCGGAGTGCACGCCGTTGGTGATGCCCTGGATGCGCGGGTCGTTGAACATGTTCCTGGACACCTCAGCGTGTTTCGCGGAAACGCCGTTGATGAATCGGCTCAGGATCAGCGAAATCGTCGTGAGGTTCACCGGCTTGCGACCACCGAGAATCTCCACCAAATAGTCGATGTAGACAGGACTCATCACCCGCTCCACCAGCTCGAAATCGAACACATCGTGGCCCGCAGGGACCGGCGTGTGGGTGGTAAAAATGCAATCTTCCTTGATTTTCTCGTAGGAGCTGTAGCCGCTCTCGCGGATGAGTTCCAGCGCCAGCAGGCTCGCGTGGCCTTCGTTGAGATGGTAGTTGCGAATATCGCGGAACCCCAGGTCGCGCAGCATGCGGATGCCGCCGATGCCGAGAATGATTTCCTGGCAAAGTCGCACGTACAGGTCGCCGTCGTAGAGATGGCGGTTGAGCTCGCGGTCTTGTTCCGCGTTTTCCGGCACGTTGACATCCAGAAAATAGACCGGTACCACATAGCCGTAGCGGCCGATGATGTCGTACTCCCAGACCCGAACGCGCACCACCCGGTTCTCGATTTTCAATTCGATGTAGTTGGGGAGCTGGGTCAACTTGTGTTCGGGATGCCAGCGCACCTCCTGTTCGATCTGTTCGCCGGTGGATTCCAGTCCCTGGTGAAAATAGCCGTACTGCTGCAGTAGGGTCATCCCCACCATCGGGATGCCCAGGTCCGCGGCGGAACGCAGCGTGTCGCCAGCCAAAACCCCCAGGCCGCCGCTGTAGTTGGGGATATCATTTTCCAACGCCACTTCCATGGAGAAGTACGCGATTTCTCGTTTGGATTTGTCTTGACTGAGTCTCGTGAAGATTTCGCTTGGTCCTTGCATGCCTGAAACTCGCTTTAGATTTAGAACTCCTGGATTCCCTATATTTATCGACAAACGGCGTTATTGCTGAACGAACCCAGATGGAAATGTTTAGGTACCGTCAAATTGTGTCAGTTATTCCCCGAGGTCGGATGCTCAGGGCCGGAACAGGGCGGCAGTGACTTTCGCCACGGTCTTTCGGGGCACAAGCCGGGTTGAGTTGGCCAGCAGGTAGTTTTTGAACCCCGAGATGACGGTGGGCTGTCCGCGTAAAAAGGCATCGAGTCCGACTCTGGCGACCTTCGCCGCGGGCTCGAGTCCGATGAGTTTCTTGGTATCGATTTTGGAGACCTGGTGAAAATTGGTTGCGGTCCCCCCGGGGCACAGACACGTGACCGTTATGCCCTGGTCCCGGTATTCTTCCGAAAGCGCTTCCGAGAAGCTCAAAACAAAAGCTTTGGTGGCGCTGTACGTCGCAAAAAACGGGACCGGTTGAAACGCAGCCGTGGATGCGACATTGATGAAGCCCCCCTCGCCCTTGGCCAGCATGTCGGGCAGGAAAAGATGGGTCAACGCGACCACCGCGTCGATATTGAGCGTGCACATCTGCAAATAGGTTTCCAGGTCCACGGAATCGAAGCGGCCCCATTTACCGAACCCCGCGTTGTTGATGACCACGTCCACCTGCTCGCCCGTATCCTTCACCTGTTGGAAGAGTCGGGCGGGTGCCTCGGGCCGGCTCAGGTCCGCCGGCAGGACACGCGCCCTGACCGAAAACGCCTCTTGCAGTGTCCCGGCCAGCTCCTTGAGTTTGTCCTCCGACCTGGCGGTGAGAATCAGGTGCGCGCCTTTTTCCGCGAGCAGTTTCGCGAACTCGGCGCCGATCCCTGACGATGCCCCGGTGATGAGCACCGTCTTCTCTTTTATCTGTTTCATATTTTCGGGCAAATAAGAGTTAAGAAATTGCAATTCCTTTTATTAAAGCGAAATATTAGCATTTTATTCCATGAATGTCAACGTTTATCTGCGCGACCTGACATTTTCAGTCGGAAGGGGTGAAGGTGAGCCGGTGGGGAGGTCCAGCTTCACAATCTGTTTCGGGGTCTTAGCGAAACGCCAAATTGCGATGTACAAGCGGCAAACTTGTGTGGTGGCATTTCTAAAAGCAGGCGAAGACAGATTTCCGCGCCCGAACCCAAGGCGAGATTCTGGGCCGAAGGGTGTGGTGTCCGTTTGCGGAATAGGCTTCATCTCCTTTGAAAGGTTCCAACCCTTTCAAAAGGTGAGCGGGTGTAAAGCTTGACTTTTACCGGGTGCAATCCTATATTTTTCCAATGGTGTCGAAGCGTGATGACGAGAAAAACTGATGCAATGGTGATGATGTCACAGCATGCCGAACCGCTTACTGTGCCGGATACCGGGCAGAAGAAGCGAACGCGCAAGCGCAAGAAACCCTTGCACATTCCGCAGTACCACGTGGTGCTGTTGGATGATGATGAGCACACCTACGACTATGTCATCGAGATGTTGATGCAGCTTTTCGGCCACAGCCGGTCCACGGCTTTCGACATGGCGTGCGAAGTGGATGCGCGCGGCCGCGTGATCGTGGACACGACCACTAAAGAACGCGCGGAACTGAAGCGGGACCAGATTCACGCCTACGGCCCGGACTGGCGGATTCCCTACTGCCAGGGCTCGATGTCCGCGATCATCGAGCCTGCGGAAAAGGAGGCGTGACCCGTCCAGCAGGACGATCTGAAGGCTAAAGCCCTTCTTTGGTAAAAAAGTTCTCCGGCAGATCGAGATTAAAGCTCGCCGCCACCACGGTGGATTCGATAAACCTGTGACCGTTGGCGCGGACCTCGATGCGAAATGGCAGCGTGATCCCCTCCACCCGGCGGAAATCCGCGTACCTTTCTTCCAGTTTGGCAAACCCCACCTCGGCCGCCCCCTGGTAGGTCTTTTTCACCACGTGGTAGTTTCTGGAGTCAATGTGTAGGTTGAAGAAGTCGCCGGCTGCGTTCTTGATCTGGAGGATGAAGGCCTTGTGTCCAGCCACCTCCTCCTCGCCGAAATAGGCCACTTGCAGCTCCTTGTCGTCGGCCATTTTGAACAAACGGACGGTGTCCCGGAACAGGCCGCGGCGCATCTCTCGCTTTTCGGTTTCGGACAACTCCGAGATCTGTCCGCCGATGGCGCTCCACCCGCGGTCGCCGTTCAACACCTGCACCCGGGTGCCCGCGGGCAGAGTCCAGACCTGCTTGGTCTTATCCGGCAGTTGGATGGTTTCGGTGACTTCCAGTTCCAGGGTCGTGCGGTTCTGGAAGATCTTGTTCCGGGTGGTGATGCGAAAGTTGGAAATCTTCTTGAACTTGTCCGCGCCGCCTGCCGCGCGGATGGCGCGTGCCAGGATGGCCCTTCCCTTTTGAGCGGGCGTGTCTTTTTGCTGTGCCGGTGAAGTCTGTACTTGCATGCAAAGGCACGCGGCCAGCACGAGGGGGAGCCGTGTCGAGATCCATTTGCGGGCGGTGCGCGGACTTCCTATGCCTCCGCCGGTTTCCGTGGGTCGTCGTCTCATGTCTCGGTACTCCATTTGATCAGGGCTTCGTCGTACGCGGTGATGAGGTCGCGGTAAGTGAGGAACCCCAGGACCTTGTTTACGTCTTCGGCATCCACCACCGGCAGCGACGAGTATTTGGTTCTGAGAAACTTCACGAGGGCCTCGTGCAAGTTTTCGTTGGGCGTTAGGGTCTCCAGTTCGGTTTTGATGTCCTCGGCAACAATAAGGTTTGCGACGCCTTCTTCTCCGATGACCGAGCGCAGGGTACTCATGGAAAGCAGGCCGGTGAGTTCGCCGTCGCTGTTCACGACCGGGAAGCAATCTTCTTCGCGTTCGGCAAACAAAGGCAGAATGCGCTGCAGCGGCATGCTGTTGGGGATGGTGGGGGTCCCGACAGCGGCCTTGTACGCGGCTTTGACCGGGATCTCTTTCAGGATATCGACGATGAGGTCTCCGCGGTGGGCGGGCGATTCTGCCCGGTTTCTAACCTGCTGGCTGTAGATGCTCCATTTTCTGGCTACGAAGAAGGCCATGGTGGAGGTAAAAATGAGCGGCACCAGCAGTCGGTAGCTTCCGGTCATCTCCGTGATCAGGATGGTCACCGAGACCGGTACATTTGCCGCGCCGGCGAAAAAGCCGGCCATGCCAACCAGGACGAAGCCCGCCGGTTGCGTAATGATGTGCGGGAAGAGCCGTTGCATCAGGCCGCCGTAGGCGCCGCCCAGCATCGCGCCCATGAACAACGACGGCGCGAAGATGCCCCCGCTTCCGCCGGAGCTGATGGTGAAGGAGGTGGCGAAGATTTTCAAGATCGCGGCCAACAGCATCATATTGAGCGCCAGCTTGCCGTCGATGGCCAACTGTACCCAGCCGTACCCTGAACCCAGGATGTAGGGAAAGAAGAAGCCCATAATGCCCAGACACAGTCCCCCGATCGCGGGTTTGAGATGCCGCGGGATTTTCATCGGCGCGAAGATCCTTTCATGCATGCCGTAAAAGATCTTGACGTAGAAGATCCCGAGCAGTGCACAGATCAGACCGAACACGCCGTAAAAGAGCAGTTCGGTGGGGTTACGGAAGATGAAGTTTCCGGTGGTAAACGTCGTGCGCCAGCCGTAGACCGACGCGAAGACGGAGTAGCCGATAATGGAGGAGGTAATGGCCGGCACCAGGCCGTCGGTCTCCATGTCGTCGCGGTAGAGCGCTTCCACTGCGAAAATCGCGCCGCCGATGGGTGAACGGAAAATGCTGCCGATGCCTGCAGCCATGCCGGACAGCACCATGACCCGGCGGTCCTGGTCGGTGAGGTTCAATTTGGTGGCGAGGATGGAGCCGAAGCCCGCGCCGATCTGGGCGATGGGCCCCTCCCGACCTGCGCTGCCTCCGGTGCCGATGGTCACCGCGGAAGCGATGGTTTTGATGAGCGGCACGCGCGCGCGAATCACGCCCCGCTCCCGGTGGTAGGCCTTGATCACGCCGTCGGTTCCGTGGCCTTCGGCCTCAGGCGCCCAGGTGTAGACCAAAAGACCGGAGATCAACCCGCCCACCGTGGGAATGATCAGAAACCACCAGTTGTGCACCGCAGGCAATGCAATGTCGCGCAGACCGTCGGTCTCACCCCCCGGCAGCGGCGGGAAAAAGCCCGCCAGCCCCTCCAGAGAGACGTGTTCGATCCAGCTCTGCATGGCGAAAAATACGATGCCCCCCAGCCCTGCAACGACACCGATAAGGAAGCTGTAGAGCATCCACCGGCCGGTGAATCTGAACTCAAAGTATTTGGTGAATCGGCGCAGCAGACGGTTGCTGATGAGGAACTGTTTTTTTAATTTTTTCCTCAACTGAGGTTGGCCTCGCGATTCTGTATGAGAAGTTGACGCTGAAGCGGGCTTTTTTTGAACGCGGTCATTTGCAGGCCGACCTCCCGCAACAGCCCGCGCAGCGCGGCATCGCTCAGCAAATAGAGACGGTGGCCCAGTCCGAAGCGGAGCAGATTGAGGAGAGTGCGCGGCGCGCAGGTCAAAAGGATCGTTCCCGGCGACGCGGTGACGCGGCTCAGCTCCCGGAGAAACGCGGCCTGATCGCCGATGTACTCCAGGAGCCCGATAGCGGTTACCAGGTCAAACGCGCCGTGTCTGAACGGGAGAGATAGAGCGTGTGCGACCAGGAATCTCGCACGACGGCCGGCCCTTGCCCGTTTGACCATCTCCCGGGATAGGTCTACCGCAAAAACCACCGCCTGTTTAGGAAGGAGGTCGAGACTCTCGCCGGTGCCGGTACCCACATCCAGGATCCGTAAGCCGTCCAATTGCAGCCCTGCGAGCAACGCGGAAATGTTCGCGGATTCCTTTCGCAAAATGGTGTTGAAGGGAAAGAGCTTGGAGCGGTAAACGTAAACCCGGGCCTGCAAATCCCACAGCGACATGCTTCTTCCCCGCTATGCGATCCGGGACACGATCTCTTTGATGAGGGAGGAGAACTTGTTTTTGACCATGTCCGCGACTTCCGTGACTTCTTCGTGGCTGAGTTTGGTGGTGGAGATGCCGGTAGCCAGGTTTGTGATGCAGGAAATGCCCAGCACCCGGAGACCCCGGTAAGCCGCAACGATCACTTCCGGGACCGTGGACATGGTGCCCGCGTCCGCGCCCAGGGCGCGCAGCATGCGTACCTCCGCAGCGGTTTCATACGTCGGTCCCTTCAGCGCGCCCAGCACGCCTTTCTGCAGCTTGATGCCCAATTCCAACGCCACGGTTTCGGCCAGGGACTGCAGCTCAGAATCGTACGGCTGCGACATGTCCGGAAAACGCGGCCCCAGGGTTTCGTCGTTGGGCCCGATGAGCGGATTGTCCAGCATGAGGTTGATGTGGTCGGTGATGAGCATCAGGTCGCCCGGTGCGAAGTTGCGGTTGATACCGCCGGCCGCGTTGGTGACGATGAGCGTTTTTACCCCCAGCGCGGCCATCAACTGAACCGGAAAGGTGACCTGTGCCAGGGGGTAACCCTCATAGGCGTGAATGCGACCCTTCATCGCCAGGAGCCGTTTACCGGCAAGTTCACCGAAAATCCATTTTCCGGCATGTCCCTCTACGGTGGAAACCGGATAGTTGGGAATCGTTTCGGTGGGAATTACAACGGTGTTCTCAAGTTGGTCGGCAAAAGGCCCCAGACCCGAACCCAACGTGATGGCCAGGGGAGGCCGATCTCCGGTTTTGGTCTCGATGTATTTGAGGGCCTCGCTAAGCTTTTCCTTTAGCATGTCCGAATATACAGGAATTTTCACCAAAAGTCAATTTAAAGGCTGGATTTTGTCTGCATTCCACCGGCCCGCCGCAACCGGACCGACTTAAAGGTGGGCCAGGCCAGGGCGAGCGCCAGGACCGCTGAAATGCCGAGGATGGTGCGTTCTCCCGGCAGCGGGCCTCCGAAGACGGAGGCGGCCGCCTTCATCAGGTTGGTCAACCCTAGCACGATCGTCACCGCGACGACCAGGCTCATCAAGACGTTGGAGATCTTGCCGTTCAGGTTTGACGCGCCCAGCAGCACGCGGTCATTCACCGTCAGCAGCAGGAAGACTGCAACAAACGGGAGGACGATGCCGTTGAGGGCCTGCGCCAGGATGATCGCGGGAATGGGACGCAGGCCGGCAAGGCCGAAGCCCACGCCCACCAGCAGTACGGCCAGCCAAACGCTGCGGTACCGCCAGCCTTTTTCGTGCCAGTCGCTTGCGCCCTCCCTTTGGAACAGGCTCCGGGCGGTCACCGCGGCGGCCAGGGGCGCGGTAATGGCAGAGGAAAAGCCCGCCGCGAAGAGTCCCACCGCGAAGAAGAGCCGCGCCCACGCCCCGACGCGGGCGGCGAGCGCGAGGCCCAGCGCGTCAAAGCTGAACGCCTGCTGCACCGCGGTTCCCACCACCAGAATGGCCATAGAGATGACGCCGCCCAGCAGCACCGAGATGCTCAGGCCGAATCGCATCTCCCCCACCGATTGTCCCCGTGCCATGCCGGAACCCAGGAAAAGATTGTACGGCACCATCGTCGTGCCGATGAGTCCCAGAATCAGAATGCCCGAACCCCGGGGCATGGTCGGGATGAAACTGCCGGCCAGCAGCGACGGCGCCGCAGGCTTGAGAAGAAAAGCCGTCACCAGAAAGACGCCGCCCATCACGGCCACGATCAGGCTGAGGAAGTAGGAGACGGCCCGCAGCGACCCCAGCCACAAAACGCTGCCCGCAAGCAGCCCCACCAAGACGGTCAGCAAAGCGGGAGGCAGACCAGAGCCGAGCGCGGCCCCGGAGACGCCGCCCAGGATGTTGCCGGTTTCGTACGCCGCACACCCGAACACGATGGCGCCCAGCACCAGGAGGAGGACCAGCAGCCCGCCGGCTCCCCTGCGAAACTGCTTGCGGATTGCCTGACCCAGGTTCAAGCCGGAGACTGCGGTGAGACGCGCGCTGGCTTCCTGCAGAACCAGCGTGGCCACGGTGGAAAAGACCAGCGCCCAGAGCAGCGCGTCACCGAAACTGGCGCCGGCTACCGCGGCGGTGGTGACCGTCCCGGGGCCGATAAACGCAGCAGCGATCACCGACCAGAAAAGAATGCTCAAAACACGTCTCATGTTTTCGTTCCGCTGGTACGCGTTCTTCTACGACTCCGGCTTTCCGAAGCCGCCGCCACCTGGCGTTTCCAGAATCAAACGATCGCCCGCGCGCACTGCGCACGCATCGATGCCCTTGAGGGGCACCACCTCACCCGACGCCCGGATGATTCTCTGTTCGCCGGGCTTGCCCGGTTCACCGCCTTCCAGCCCAAAGGGCCCCTCGTTGCGGTGCTGGCTCAGCAGGGATAGTTCCATGTCATCGAGGAAGGTCAATTCGCGCACCACGCCGTCGCCGCCGCGAAATTTTCCTCTTCCACCCGAGTTTCTCCGAATGGCGAAGCGTTCCAGTCGCACCGGGTAGCGGTGTTCCAGAACCTCCGGGTCGGTGATGCGGGTGTTGGTCATGTGACTGTGCACTGCGGTGGCGCCGTGAAAAGTCGGCCCGGCACCGCAGCCGCCGCACACCGTCTCGTAGTAGCCGAAACGGTCGTTGCCGAACAGGGTGTTGTTCATGGTCCCCTGGCTGCCGGCGCAGAGCCGCAGCGCCTTGAGCAGGGTGTCCACCAGGCGCTGACTGGTTTCCACATTCCCCCCCACGACTGCCGGCGCCTGCGTCGGGTCATCCGGGAAATCGGGGTTGAGCAGGCCCCTGGGAATGTTGACCTCCAGCGGCCGCATCAGACCCTCGTTGAGCGGCAACGGTTTGCTGATCAGCAGACGCATGACGTAGATCACGACGCTGCGCACGATAGCGCTGGTGGCGTTGAGATTGCCCGGATGCACATCGGCAGAACCGGTGAAATCCACCCGGGCCGAGTCGCCTGCGATCTCGATACTGGCCCTGAGGGGCGAGCCATCGTCCAAATGTTCTTCCGCCTGGTACCGGCCGTCAGGCAGCGCTCGAAGCGCCTCCCGCATCTGCTTTTCCGCCAGCGCTTTGAGCTGAGTCATGTAATGGGCTACGGTCTTGCTGCCGTGTTTTTCCATCAGGCTGTTGAGCGCCTGCTGCCCGCGGTGGTTGGCCGCAACTGCGGCGCGCAGGTCCGCGAGGTTGTCTTCGATGGCTCGTGTGGGGTAGCTCGAGGTGGTGAGAATTTCGCGCATTTTCTGCCAATCCGCTTTTCCCGCGCGCACCAGATGGAAGGGCGGAATGACCACGCCTTCTTCCGCGAGAGATGTGGCGAAGGGCGGCATGGAGCCGGGCCGCGTCCCGCCGAGATCGGCGTGATGCGCCCGGTTTGCCACGTACGCAACGAGGTGGCCTGCGCGGTCGAACACCGGTGTCACCACCGTGATGTCGGGCAGGTGAGAACCGCCGAATGCCGGGTGATTGGTCACCACCACGTCATCCGGCGCAAAAGTCAGACTCGCGGCGAGAGTGCGAACACAGACACCCAGGGCGCCGAGGTGTACCGGCATGTGTGGCGCGTTCACCACCAGCTCGCCTTCGGCATCGAGCAGCGCACAGGAGAAATCCAGCCGCTCTTTGACATTGGTGGAAATGGCGGTGCGCCGCAGCATTTCGCCCATTTCCGTGGCGATGGCGCGAAAGCGGTTGGTGAACAGCTCCAGTTGCACAATTTCGGTGTCTGGCGTGAGGGAATTCATCTTCATTCTCGAGTGGTTTTTCGCAAAATGAGTGCGCCGCTGGCGTCGACACGGGTTTCCCAATTGCGGTGGACGACCGTAGTGCTGTGCGGCTCAAAGATCAGCGCGGGGCCGACCAGGCGGGCACCCGGCTTCAGGTTTGTCCGTTCGAAGGCCGGCACCCACCGCCGGGTTGTGCCGAAAAAAGCCCGGACCCGGGTATCCGGTGTTGCCCGTCGCGACCGGGGCCGCTCGATGGTGCCGGAATCTTCACCGGCCGCAGAAGAGCAGATCACCCGGACGGATTCCACCTCGATGGGGCGATCTTCCGGCAGGTGGCCGAACAGCTCGCGGTACGCACGCCGGAACGCCGAGACCAGCGACCGGCCCTTGCTGTACTCCACGGTCAGCACCGAATCTTGCCCCACGAAACGCAGGTGAACGAGCCGCCGTCGCACGCGGACGTTTTGTTTCGGGATCCCTTCCCGTGCCAGCTCTGTGCGCGCCTGCTGGGCGAGCTCGTGCACAGTCTTAGGCACCTTGCCTTCGATTTCGCTGAGTGGCGCCAGGACCTGTCTTTCGGCGAAGCGCTCGACGGGAGCGCGTCCCAAACCCAGCGCGCTCAGCAGCGACGTGTCCGGGGGTACGACGATGGTGCGGATGCCCAGATGGGTGGCCACTGCGCAGGCATGCTGTCCACCCGCGCCGCCGAACGCCACCAGCACGTAATCGCGCGGGTCGTAGCCTTTGCGAACCGACACGTTCCGAATGGCATCGGCCATGCGTTCATCGGCAATGGTCAGAAAACCGTGCAGAAACGCGGCGTTCTCGGTGCTTTGACCGGTCGCGCTTGTGATCTGCTTTTGCAGCTCGCGGAGTCGCTGCTCCGCCGCCGGCAGTGAGATGGGAATCTCGAAGCGTTCCGGGTGCAGCCGGCCCCGCACCAAGTTGAGGCCGGTGAGCGTGAGCGGCCCG
>CAYQOI010000030.1:0-14932 GCA_964419085.1 uncultured Cytophagia bacterium
TACCGTGGTCCTCGCCGTCGGTAATCAGGACCAAGACTTTGTATTTGCGTTCTTTGCTCTCGAAGCTTTTCATGGCAAGGGCGATGGCCGCGCCGAGATTTGTGCCCGGCTCCGGAATGAGGCTGGGATCCATGATATCCAGGAAGGTCTTGGCCGCGCCGTAGTCCAACGTCAGCGGACACTGCACGAACGCCTCTCCCGCAAAGGCGATGAGCCCGATGCGGTCGCCCTGCAACAGGTCGATGAAGGTGGAGATTTCATGTTTCGCCTTTGCCAGCCGGCTGGGCTTGATGTCTTCTGCCAGCATGGAATAGGACACATCCAGCGCCACGAAAATGTCCACGCCTTCGCGCTTGACTTCCTCCAGCCGTGTGCCGATCTGCGGGCGCGCCAGAGCCAGGGTCATAAACAGGATGCCCAGCACGATGAGCGTTGCCTTCGTGACCTGCCGCCCTCGACTGGTGGACTGGCTCAGTTTCTGCACCAGGTCCAGATTGCCGAATCGAGCCAGTGCCCGTTTTTTCCATTTAAAAACCGAGTAGTAAAACCCGATGGCAAGGGGCACGAGCAGGAAAAGCAAGAAGTACTGGCTGTTTGCAAACCGCAGCATTTACGGAATCTTCCTGAACTTTGTATTTGCCAAAACCACCTCCACCACAACCAGCCCCAGAGCCACGAACAGGTACGGCGGAAACAGGTCTCGGTAGCGGGTAAACTGCTTCACCTCGATCTTGGTCTTCTCCAACTGGTCGATTTCCTTGAAGATCGCGTCGAGACTCTCTTTGTCGGTGGCGCGATAGTACGTACCGTGCGTGATGCGGGCGATCTCCTTCAACGTCGCTTCATCGATCTGTACGGGCATTTGCACATAACGTTTGCCGAAAATCGGATCGTCCACGGGATAGAGCGCGGTGCCGCGCTTGCCCACACCGATGGTGTAAATCCGGATGCCGAACGCCTCGGCCACTTTCGCGGCGGTGACGGGATCCAGCTCCCCGCGATTGTTCTGGCCGTCGGTGAGCAGAATGACGACCTTGCTCTTCGCCTTGCTGTTGCGCAGACGGTTCGCCGCGTTGGCGATGGCCATGCCGATGGCCGTACCGTCTTCGATCATGCCGCTTTCCACTTCATCCAGAAAGTTCAGCAGAATGCCGTAGTCCAGGGTGAGCGGACACTGGGTGAAACTCTTCGCCGCGAACACCACCATCCCGATGCGGTCGTTGCTCCGGCCGCGGATAAAGTCGGCTGCGACCAGCTTGGCGGCTTCCAGGCGATTGTGCGGCTTGAAATCCTCGGCCAGCATGCTGCTGCTGATGTCCAGGGCCAAGACGATGTCGATGCCTTCGGTGATCACCTCTTCTTCCGTCCGCCCCGAACGCGGCCGTGCAAAGCAAACGATGAGCAGCGAAAGCACCAACAGTCGCAGGACAAACGGTACGTGCCGGTAGCGCTTCTTGCGCGACAGCTCGTCCACGGACTTGACCACCCCGAGATTGGAATAGCGAATCGTCCCGGACCGCACCCGGTTTTTCTTGACGTACCAGTAGACAATGACAGGCAGAAGGGCAAAGAGCGCGAGAAATTCCGGGTTAGCAAACTGCACCATCGTTACGGCTTGTCCTCCACATGTTCTTCGGCACGTTCCTCTGTTTGTTCAACCGTCTCAGCCTCGGTTGGTTCCTCTTGCTCGCCAGCGGGTTCGGGCTGGTCGTAGAGCAGCTTGGTCCGTTCCACGATGGCGAACGCGTCTTCCAGCACGGCCTGGTTTTCTTCCGCCGTCGGCACATATTTGGCGAATTTGACCAGGTCGCAGGCAGCGAGAAAGTCGTGGATGCGTTCGATGTCTTCCGGCTCGATCTCCGCCTCTCGCAGCGCCTCGGTCAACTCGAAGGTCGTCAGCTCCAGCGCGACGATGAAGTAGCGCCCCTCGATGTATTTGCGAATGATCTCCGAGATGCGGATGTAAAACTCCTTGACCTTCCCTTCTGCCAAAAGCTCTGAGTTTTGCAGCGCGGTCAGCGCCTCCAGCGCGACCTCGTGCGCCGGCCGCGGGGGTTCCACTTTCTCCGGCAGCAGTCCTTTACCCGCCCGGCGACGGCGCCAGATGTAGAACGCGAGCAGGCCCAGAACCAGCGTTGCAAAACCGATGCTGCCCCAGATGATCAGCTTGCGATAGTCGCGGGGAAGGTCCAGCGGCGCCTTGATGTCGCGAATGTCGCCCGCCTTGCTGGGCTTCATGCTTTCGACGACGATGTCGATCTTCCTGGTTTTGAGCTGGTGTCGGGTGCTGTCGCCCGGGAGGGTGTAGTAAAAAGTCAGCGGCGGGATTTCGAACTCCCCCACGTCGAAGGTGGAGATGACGTAGTCGACCTGCTCCACAACTTGCCCGTCCTGCTTTTGCGGTTCGTGCACCTGATAATCGCGGATCTCAAAGCTTCCGAGATTGGCCCCCAACTCGGGCATCTCCACCTGGACATCCGGCGAGCGGGTGACCACGACGCTGTAGGTGATCAGGTCGCCGATGGTGATGCTGCTTTTGTCCACATGAGAATCGATGGAAATGGAGCCTTGCTGCGCCAGTGTTGCACTGGCCGGAAGAATGGCGAGAATGAGTAGGCGAAGAAGACGTCTCATCGCTTGCCCCTACTGCAGCCGGTCTTCGAATATCTGCACGGCCTCGGCACGCATCATCCGCTGCACCAGACGGTCGTACGCTTCCTTCTGCTTCTCTCGAATCAAATCTTGCATCACCTGGGTTTTCACGTCCGCGAGCGGTTTGAACCGGATGACCTTGCCGTTTTTATCCTTTTCGGCGTATTTCTCGCGATTGGCTTTGTAGTACAGTTCCACATCCGACTCCTCGACATCCACATCTTTGGAGATCTCCTGCTCCAGCAGCTTATTCACCATCAGGCTCTTTCTTGCCTGAAACGCCCCCTCGATCACATCTTTGTCTTTGTCCAGACCCTTCCGGAGTGCCGTATCGTACAGCAGTTCCGTGGCGATGTACTGCTTGAGAAAATCGATTTTCTTGCTCTTGTCCGTAAGCCGCGATTTCACATACGGCGGGAGCTGCGAGATTTCATGCTCGAGATCGCCGGTGGTGATCTTCCGTTTCCCGATCTTGGCGATGACCTTGCCGGGACGGTGCGTCTTCGCCTGGCTCGGGTCCAGCAGTGCGGTCTCCTCCAGCACCTGCTGGGCGTCCGCGGAACGTTGCAGGCGTTCAAGACACTGGACCATCTTCTTGTTCACGTCGTCGATAAGGGAGCTCTGTGGATAGAGGTGCTTGACCTTCAGATAATAGGCGAGCGCGTTCTCATAATCGTGCAAACGTTCGAAGTAGATGTCGCCGATCATGTAGTTGACATTGGCCGCTTCGTCTTCGGCCAGATCATAGTTGTCCAAATAGTAGTTGTACTCCTGAATGGCCTGCTGATAGAGCTGACGGTTGTACAGGGCGTTCGCATAGTCCCGAACCTTCGAACCCTCAAATTTGGGTCGGGCTTTTTCCTGGCATCCTGTCAGCAGGGTCAGGCCGAGTATCACCGCAGGCGCAAGCCGTTTCGCCATATCCAAGTTCATCTTTTCCCTCTCCCGGTTAATATTGCACAGCTTAATGCACCCGTTTCGCCCGCATGCGGAAAAACTTGATCAACGGTTCCACATACGAGGAATCGGTCCGGATATCGATGCTGTCGACGTTCATGGAGCGCAACAGGTGGTCTCGTTCCATCTTTGTCCGCGAACTCACCGAGCTGAACGCGTCACGGGTGGAAGAATCCGAGGTGTCCAACAGAACGATTTCGCCGGTCTCGGCGTCCTCCAGCTCCACCAACCCGATATCGGGAAGGCTCAGCTCACGCGGGTCGGTGACCGTGATGGCCACGAGATCGTGGCGCTTGTTTGCGATCTGCATGGCCTTCTGGTAATCTTCCGAAATAAAATCCGAAACCAAAAACACCACCGCGCGGCGGGTGATCACCCGGCTCAGATATTCAAGCGCCAGGGCGATGTTGGTCCCACGCCCCTCCGGCTGATGATAGAGCAACTCGCGCAACACCCGCAGGACGTGTGGCTTCCCCTTCTTGGGAGGGACAAATTTTTCGATGCGGTCGGTGAAGATGATCAGGCCCACCTTGTCGTTGTTCTTGATGGCGGAGAAGGCGAGCAGCGCGCAGATTTCGGTGGCGATTTCGCCTTTCATCCGCTCCACGGTGCCGAAGTTACCGGAGGAACTGACATCCACTAGCAGCATCACGGTGAGCTCCCGCTCTTCCTCGAAGACCTTGACGTATGGGTGTCCCATGCGTGCGGAGACATTCCAGTCGATGGTGCGGATGTCATCCCCGACCTGGTATTCGCGCACCTCGGCAAACTCCATCCCGCGGCCTTTGAACACCGAGTGGTACTCGCCGGAAAACACGTCGTTAACCAGACCGCGAGTCTGAATCTCGATGCGTCTGACTTTTTTGAGAATCTCCCGGGGGATCATCTGTCACGGCACTTCGATTTTGTTCAACACCTTCCGCACGACGTCTTCGGCGGAGACTTCTTCGGCCTCTGCTTCGTAGGTCACGATGATCCGGTGGCGCAGGACGTCCATGCCGATGGAGCGCACATCCTCGGGGATGACGTAGCCGCGGCGCCGCAGGAAGGCGTGGGCTTTGGCGGCCAGGTGGAGATTGATGGACGCCCGCGGGGAGGCACCGAAGGCGATGAGGTCCTGCAAGTCGTCCAATCCATAATCCCTGGGGTTTCGGGTAGCAAACACGATGTCGATGATATACTTTTCGATCTTTTCATCCATGTAGACTTCGCTCACCAGAGAACGGGCTGCCACGATTGCGGTCGGGTCGACCACCGCGGCGACCTCGGGCACGGGCTTGCCGGCCATCCGTCGCATGATCTCCAGCTCTTCGTCTTTGTTGGGATAGCCGATGGACAGCTTCAGCATGAACCGGTCCACCTGCGCTTCGGGCAACGGATAGGTCCCCTCCTGTTCGATGGGATTCTGGGTGGCCAGGACGAGAAACGGATCGTCCAGCGGGAAGGTGTTTTCGCCGATGGTCACCTGCCGCTCCATCATGGCTTCCAGCAGAGCGGACTGCACCTTGGCGGGCGACCGGTTGATTTCGTCCGCCAGGATCAGGTTGGAAAAAATCGGCCCTTTCTTGGTGGTGAAATCGCCATTTTTCTGGTCGTAGATCAAGGTGCCGATGAGGTCGGCGGGCAGCAGATCCGGGGTGAATTGAATGCGCTGAAATTTGGTCTGGATGGTTGAGGAGAGCGTCTTTACCGCCAGGGTTTTGGCCAGACCCGGCACGCCCTCCAGGAGCACATGTCCGTTGGTCAACAAACCGATGAGCAAACGCTCGATCATGTACTTCTGACCAACAATGACTTTGGAGACTTCCTCCGTAATCTTTTCGACGAATTCGCTTTCCTGTTTTATCTTTTCATTGATCGCTTGAATATCAACCGCCATCTACTCTCCCTCTTTTTTGTGTTACGAATTCTGTGCGCCACCATTCTGCTCAACGGAAATCGAAACCTGCTCCGATTTATTTCGATTGAGGATCTCTTCCATTAAAGTATAGACCCGCTCCAAAATGCCGGGTTCCACCTGCCCGCCAGAAAACTTGGCCACATCGCTTTGATTGAGAATCTCCCGAACGTGCTCCACCAACGCAGTCGAGACCGCCTGGCGTTGCAGTTGTTCGGCAATCTCACTTGTGGTGATTTCCAGCGCGGGAAAACCGTATTTCTCCGCAAGATAGTGCCGGCAAAGTTTCGATAAAGCGGCAAAAGAGCCCACCACATCCTGACTCTTCAGGTCCACACTCTCTTTGAGGTCAGCCAGGTAGCGATCTTCGATGGGCTGCTGTTCTGCAGCTTCCCGGAGACGTGCCGCTTCTCGTTCCTGCCTTTTGCGGTAGAATACGAAACCCGCGCTCCCGAGGGCCAGCAAAACCACTAATCCACCAGCGCCCAGCCACCACATCCGCGTGTCGGCTTCGATGATCGGATCGACGACTTCCACCTCGAGACGATCGGTCACCAGCTTGGCCGACTTTCCTTCCTGGTTGTCTCGGTATTCCACCACCGCGCCGTCGATGTAGGCCATCCCCCGGTCCACCGGCTGGAGAATGTATTCGTAGGTTTTCCGCGACTGCTTCACGCCCTGAACCTCGCCGACCCAGTTGGAGGAGGCGCTGCCGACCATTTCAAGATTGGTCAAAACGGGCTTGTCCACGTTCTCGATTTCATAGCGGTCCAGATCTCCATCCCAGCTCACCGTGACGGTGTAGGTCACCGTTCTGTTTTGCGGCACGCGCCTGGTATCGATGCGCGCGGTGGTTTTGATCGCGCCCGGACTCTGCGGTAGGGCCACCTGCGAGGAATCCTGCGTTTGACCGTAAGCCACCTGGACCAAAAAACAGAGCAAAAGAATCAGCCGTCGCATTGCGTCCTCAAGAAAATCGAATAAATATATACTTTGGAGACCCCCAAAAGTTCCAGCAGGGAGGCCGGGGGAAAGGAGTGCCGCACAAACAAAAAACCGAACACCTGTCCTGAGTCGGGCTTGTGTCCGGCTTCGTACCACTTGCGGAAGGCCACATCATCGAATCATTTGGTCTTGCCGTTGGATTTATCGGTAGCAAAGAGCTCGTCGAGTTGGCTGTTGACGTCTTCCCCCAGATGCTTCAACTCCCACTTCACGCTTTCCACCAACTCGTTGTCCGGGTGATGCTCCAAAAAATCCGTGTAGGCTTTGCGGGCCATATCGTAGTCTTTCAAATCGTTGGCGTAAATGTAGCCGATCATGAACCTGGCCTGAGGCACAAAATGGCTGTCGGGATAGTCCTTGATCAAGCGTTCATGATAAGCGATGGCCTTGTCAAAATCATGGTAATTGTTGTAGTAAAGAAAGGCCAACCTCTGCACGGCTTCATCGGCATACTGACCTTGCGGATAATCTTTCAATAGGGTCTCATAGGCCTTTGTGGCCTCATCGTACTTTTCCTCTTGCTCAAAAGTTTGGGCCTGCTGGTGCAGTTCTTCCTCTCCGAGCTTCTTACCGCAAGAAAACAAGACCAGGACCGACAACCCCAGTGAAAGCGCTCTCATGCTGTGCCGCATTTTTGCTCACTCTCCTCCTACTGGTTGGAACGACGAACACTATATTTAAAAAGTTTTCACTCAAAAGCAAGTCATTTTTCAGAACCACAACCCTCGCGACCAAAAGAAAAGCGAGAGCAGTGAACTCTCGCTTTTCCTAAACCAAACGCCTTTGTCCGCCAGCAGGTCAGTTTTTGGATTTGTCGTCGTCGACAACCTCGAAATCCGCTTCTTCCACCTTGTCGTCCTTGGACTCGGCTTCCGCCTTGGCCTCGGTTTCAGCCCCGGCTGCCCCGGCCTGGGCACCGCCGCTCTCCTGGTACATCCGGCTGGCCATCTCGCTCCACACTTGCGTCAAGGCTTCGGTTGCCGACTTGATTTCATACAGCTTGTCGGTCTTGACCGCTTCCTTCACCCGACCCACAGCGGCTTCCAGTTTCGATTTGTCGTCGGAGCTCAGCTTGTCGCCCATCTCCTTCATATTCTTCTCCGTCTGGTAGACCAACTGGTCGGCCTGATTGCGGGCATCCACCAACTCACGCTGCTTCTTGTCCTCCGCGGCGTGGGCTTTGGCGTCGTTGACCATTTTCTCGATTTCTTCCTTGGTCAAGCCGGTGGACGCTTCGATGCGGATTTTCTGTTCCTTGCCTGTTGCCTTGTCCTTGGCGGAGACGTTGAGAATACCATTCGCGTCGATGTCAAATGTCACCTCGATTTGCGGGATGCCGCGCGGTGCGGGCGGAATGCCATCGAGGATGAACCGACCCAGCGTGCGGTTGTCCTTCGCCATCTCGCGCTCACCCTGCAGCACATGAATCTCCACTGAGGTTTGATTGTCCGCCGCGGTGGAAAAGACCTCCGATTTCTGCGTCGGGATGGTGGTGTTCTTTTCGATCAGCTTGGTCATCACGCCGCCCAGCGTCTCGATGCCGAGCGAAAGCGGCGTCACGTCCAGCAGGAGCACGTCTTTGACGTCGCCGGCCAAGACGCCACCCTGAATTGCGGCACCGATGGCCACGACCTCGTCAGGATTGACGCCCTTGTGCGGCTCCTTGCCGAAAAGCTCCTTGACGATTTCTTGCACTTTCGGCATCCTGGTGGAGCCACCCACCAACACCACCTCGTCGATGTCGCTCGGCTGCAGTCCGGCGTCCTTAAGAGCGGTGCGGCACGGTTCCAACGTCCGCTGAAACAGATCGTCACACAGCTGCTCGAACTTGGCCCGGGTCAACGTCAAATTCAGGTGCTTGGGACCGGAATCGGTCGCGGTGATAAACGGCAGATTGATTTCGGTCTGCGAAACCGTCGAGAGTTCGCATTTGGCTTTCTCTGCGGCCTCTTTGAGCCGTTGTAGGGCCATGGGGTCTTTGGAGAGGTCGACGCCTTCCTGCTTTTTAAATTCGTCCACGATCCAATCGATCACGCGCTGGTCGAAATCGTCGCCGCCCAGGTGCGTGTCGCCGTTGGTGGCTTTCACTTCAAAAACGCCGTCACCGATTTCCAGAATGGAGATGTCGAACGTCCCGCCACCCAGGTCGTAAACTGCAATCTTGTGGTCGTGCTTTTTGTCCAGACCATACGCCAGCGAAGCAGCCGTCGGCTCGTTGATGATGCGCTTGACCTCAAGCCCTGCGATCTCACCGGCTTCCTTGGTGGCCTGCCGCTGGCTGTCGTTAAAATATGCCGGCACCGTGATCACCGCAGCGGTGACTTTCTGGCCCAGATAATCTTCCGCGGTCTGTTTCATCTTCTGCAAGATCATCGCGGAAATCTCTTGCGGCGAATACTCTTTGTCCTGGATTTTCACTTTGGCCACATCGTTGGCCCCGCGTACCACCTTATAAGGCACCTCCTCGATCTCCCGCGTCACCTCGTTGTAACGGCGTCCCATGAACCGCTTTATGGAAAAGATGGTGTTTTCTGGATTGGTAATGGCCTGGCGCTTCGCGACCTGACCCACCAGTCTCTCACCGGTTTTCGAAAAGGCCACAATCGAAGGCGTGGTGCGCGCTCCTTCCGCGTTGGGAATGACGACCGGTTCTCCACCTTCCATCACCGCGACACACGAGTTGGTCGTTCCCAGATCAATGCCGATAATTTTACTCATTTGTTAACCTCCTTCAAATCAAGCTCATTTGTTTTCAAATGGACGAGATCGCGTGTTATTCGAACGATGTCGTGTGGCTGCATGCAAAGCCTGTGCCACTTCCACGGCGCTCATTGATGCCACTCGGCTAAGTGTTTATCTTTTATAAAATTAACCCATACAGAAGAGAACAGCAAAAAGACCCTCCACGCATTCCGTCTCGTATTTTATGCCAATATGTCAGGAAACTTTGACAGCCGCGCTCCATCCCAGCGCACGATGCGAGAAAAAACACGCCCTTAATCCTTGCTCGATTCGGAGGCCTTGCTCTCAGATTTCTCGCTCTTAGCCTCCTTTTTTGCAGGCGGGGAGGAATTGGATTTCTTGTAATCGGTAATGTAGAATCCGGACCCCTTGAAAATCAGCCCATTGCCCGAGCTGATCAACCTTCGTACGGGACCTGAACACTTGGGACAGGTCTTCAGCGGCTCTGCAGTGATGCTCTGAAACTCTTCGAATTCGTGGTTGCAGCTCTCGCAGCGATATTCATATGTCGGCATCGTTTCTCCTTATTCTTTTTGTGCACTTGCTACTTGACGTACGTTCATCGTCCCCAAAAGGCTCATTCTTTCGGAATCTCCATGGCCACAAAGCGGTTGTTTCCCTGCCGCCTGATCGCAAAAAGCACGATGTCGCCGGGCTGGAGTTTTTCCAGTCGCGCTTCAAGCTCTCGCACGCTCTCCACTTTCTCGCGGTTGACTTCGGTGATCAAATCTCCCGGACGCAGTCCCTTTTCTTGTGCTACGCTCCTGGTGTGTACCCGCGTAATGACCACGCCTTCGGTTTCATCGATGGCGTAGCGGTCGGCCAGCCGTCGAGTCAGATCAGCCAATTCGAGACCCAGCCGTCCGAGGACGTCATTGTTAGCGAACACCGGCTGCGATTCCGTCTCACCGGGCCTTTCTTCAAGCTCAACCGTGATCTCTTTGACCCGGCCATCACGGATGACTTTGAGTCGAACGCGCGCGCCGGGACTGTATCTTGCGATCAAGTTGGTCAACATCTGCGAGTCCCGGATCTTTTTCCCATCCACTTCCACGATCATATCGTACTTTTTCAGACCCGCGCGGTCGGCCGGTGTGCCCTTCACCACCTCGTTGACCAGGGCACCGTGTCTGTCCTTCAGTTTTAGCGCCTTGCTGACCTGTTCGTCGGGGGTGGAGATGACCACCCCGAGATACCCCCGCACGACCTTGCCGTGCGCGATCAAATCATCCATCACGCTCTTGGCGAGATTGATTGGAATCGCAAACCCGATCCCCACGTTTCCCCCGGTGTTGCCCGCGTAGATGGCGGTGTTGATTCCGATGAGCTCCCCGCGAATGTTTACCAGGGCGCCACCGCTGTTGCCCGGATTGATCGCGGCATCGGTTTGAATGAAATCCTGGTAGGTGAGCTCGCGGCTCAGGTTCAAGGTGCGACCTTTGGCGCTGATGATGCCCGAGGTAACCGTGTGCTCCAGCCGGAGGTCAAACGGGCTGCCGATGGCCAGAACCCATTCGCCCACCTCCAGTTTGTCCGAATCTCCCAGCACAATTGCGGGCAGGTTTCGGCGGTCGATCTTTACCACTGCGATATCGCTGGCAGGATCGGTGCCCACAATCCGGGCCTTGATCTGCTCGCCGTTCATGACAACGCTGATTTCGTCAGCGTCCTTGACCACGTGGTAGTTGGTCAGAATGTAGCCGTCCGGCGAGACGATCACGCCCGACCCCAGACCGTGCTGGCGATACTCCTGCTCGCCTCCGTCTGGCACCCGAAAGAAGCGCCGGAAAAAATCGTCATGCCCGAAGAAATCCGCAAACGGGTCGCGCACGCGTACCACCTTTTCGCTGGTGATGGAAACCACCGTGGGGGTCACCCGCTTCGCAATCTCCACAAAGGCGCGACTCGTGGCTTCAAGATCAGAACCCACGAGTGGGTGGGTCTGCGGGGTGGTGAACGCGGGGGGTGTAGGCTCTTCGTCGGCCAGGCCACGGCCGGTCCAATCCAGTTTTGAGGCCAGAACCAGCCCGATCATCGTGCCGGTGAGTACAGAGATCAGAATTACGAGAAATCGCTTGCTGCGTTTATACATTTTTGTTGCCTCCTGCGACGCATTCATCGAATCGAACAAGTATCAAACTTATCAAACAAGCGAACACGCGGGAAGTTCCGAACGGCTCCGTTTCGTTTACGGCTGGTGTTGGTTGGCAACCACGGTCACCCGCACGAACTGGTCTCCTTGCATCCCATCTTTCTTGATGCCCATGCCTTTGAGACGAAAAGTCTTGGTTCCGTTTGTTTGTGGTGGAACCGTCAGCACCACCGTCTTCCCGTGGATGGTCTTGACTTTGACCTTGGTTCCTTGCCTGGCACGAGCGGCGTCGATGGGGACTTCGCAGTAAATGTCCAGCCCCTTCTGCCGAAAGAAACGGTGTCGGGCCACACGAATCGTCACGATAAGGTCGCCCGGATTCTTGCCGTTCGCACCCAGATTTCCCTGCCCCTTGAGGCGCATCTTCTTACCGGTCTCCGTACCAGGCGGGATGGTCACCGAATATTTTTTCCTTCCGCGGACCTTTCCCGTCCCCCGACAATTCTGGCACGGGTCCGCGATGTACCTGCCTGTCCCCAGGCAGCGCGGGCAGGGCCGACTTACGGCAAACGCGCCCTGCGCCATGGAAATCATTCCAGAACCATGGCAATCGGGACAAACGGCTGGCTGCTTTCGGCTTTTGGAACCGGTCCCGCCGCAAACCGCACACGCGACCTCCTTTTCCACCGAAAAGACGACTCGCCCACCCAGGGCGGCGGTTTCGAACGGCACCTCTAGGCTGACGTGAATGTCTGCACCCCGAGTTTGGCCGCGCCTGCGCGGGCCGAACCCTTCCTCCCGCTCCAGGATCTGGCTGAACAGATCCCCGAGTCCCCCAAAACCGAAGAAATCGTCCAGATTGAAATCCGCGCTCCGGTGCGTGCGCCGCCGCCCTCCTCGGCCGAGACCGCCGAACAGGTCGCTCAGATCAAAATCGAATCCCGGGCCGCGCGCACCAGCCCCCGGCCGGCCACCATTGAAACCGAATCCGAACTTGCGCATCTGGTCGTACTGCTGCCGCTTCTTGGGGTCGCTGAGAACGCTGTAGGCCTCGGAGATCTCCTTGAAGCGAGCCTCCGCATTCTTGTCCCCGGGGTGCGCATCCGGATGGTTTTCTTTTGCCAACCGCCGATACGCCTTTTTTATGGTCTCCGCATCTGCGTTTTCCTGGACTCCGAGAATCTTGTAAAAATCTTTTTGTGCCATAAAGATGTTAAGAAAGCTTCCCCCTCTCTGGTCAGCTCAGCTAAGTCATTGGTTTTTGCAATTTACATGCCAAATAAGAATATATGAGATAACGCTTTGATTGTAAAATACTTATGTAGTTTTCCGCCGCGGTCTCGCCGCTTCAAAGCATTGTCACTTTGGATTAGCTACCTGCCATCTTGTCGCACAGGGTTTCACCAACAAAAAAAGCAGAGCCGAAACTCTGCTTCAGATATAGAGAACCGAGCTGCCTTCTCGCCTCTCAGTCCCGGCCAGCATCCACAAAGATATGAAACGTCTCCTTCCCCCGCACCACGGTGAACAAAGACACGGAATCGTTGCCTATTTTCGCTATGGCTTTGTAAAAATCCTCTTCCCCTTCGATGTGGGCGTCATCGATTTCAATCACAATGTCATCCTTCATGATGCCGGCCAACGCTGCCGGGCTCCCCGGTTCCACCTTTGTCACCAGCGCCCCCGCGTAGCCGGAATAGCCGAGGCTCGACGCGATCCGCCGGGTGAGGTCCTCCACTTCCATGCCCAGATGCTCAAACGTCGGTTTCTCGTGTTCCTGCATGTTGGAAGCCGCTTCGAATTCTTTCAGCCCGAGCCGGACCAGCAGGCTGAGCTCTTTCCCATTGCGCCAAAGGCTCACTCTCACGGTCTCGTCGGGCTTTCTTCCCGCGATAATCGCCTGCACTTGATTGCTGCGATTTACCTCATGCCCATCGATGGAGAGAAGAACGTCTTTGGGGTGAATGCCGGCGCGTTCGGCAGGACCTTCATCCAGGACGCGGTCGATGAACACCCCACGCGGCTTGTCCAGATGGAGGGCCCGGGCTTTCCGCTCATCGATGTTCTGCATGGCTACGCCGAGGAATGCTCGCTCCACTTTGCCCTTGGAAATCAAGTCAGAGACGATGCGCCGGGCGAGGTTGATGGGGATGGCAAAACCGAAGCCGGCGTTGTAGCCGGTCTCCGTGGCGATTGCGGTGTTCACCCCAACGACCTCACCGCGCAGGTTGACCAGCGCACCGCCGCTGTTGCCGGGGTTGATCGCCGCGTCCGTCTGCAGGAAACTCTCTACACTAAACGTGTCGCGGATGATGTCGATTTGCCGTTCTTTGGCACTGATGATGCCTGCAGTGACAGTGGAGCGCAGTTCCAGCGGGTTTCCGATAGCCAAAACCCACTCCCCCACCCTGACTTTGTCCGAATCGCCCAGTCTTGCCACGGGCAAATCGTCCGCCTCGATCTTGATGACCGCAACCTCGGTCAAGGGGTCCAATCCGACGATGGTGGCGTCGAATTCCCGATTGTCGTCCAGCACAACGCGTATATTCTCCGCCTTGTCCACAACATGGACGTTCGTCAAAATGTACCCGTCCCGGGAGATGATGATGCCTGAGCCCGCGCCGCGCTGTTTGAACTCGCGCGGGGCCCGAAAGCGAAAAAAACGGCGCAGGTCTTCACGATTGTGAAACTTGTCGAATTCTGCGGTGCTGACCAAACGGATGCTCTGAATCGTCACAACGGTGGGGACCACCTGTTCTGCGATACGAATAAACGCTTCGCTGGTGTTTTGCAATTGCAGCAGTTCCGGCGAAACCGGTTCCTGCGAGCCCACCTGCACGGGGCCAGCGGGCGGTCGATGCGGAATGGAGCTCTGAGAGGGACTGGTAAAATCGAACCCGGAGGCGAAAAAAAGGCCAACCAGAACCCCAACACTCAGGAGCAACAGGCCATAAGGCAGGAAACGACGTGTAGACATAAAAAGGACACCGTTTTGAAGTTACAGCACGTTCTTGAACAGCCCGCGCAGCTTTTGCAGCAGCGACTCACCTCCACGCGGGAAAATGAGCAGCACCGCCAAAAACAGGAGTGCAAGGCCGGGGAGAAGGGGCAAGAACAGCCCCACAACACCCAAAGCAAGCAGGACCGGCACAATCACTCGTTTCTGCTTCTGGAAGTGCTTTATCTCATCAGCTAATCTCTTGCTTGCCATCTGCTTTGATATACTTGGTCATCCGCAGCACATTCCCGTTCGCCTCGTCGGCCTGGTATTCGATTTCGTCCATGGAACGACGGATGATGTAAAGGCCGAATCCGCCGGTCCTGCGGTCATCGAGCGCCGCGTGGACGTCGTACTGTTTGTGGTCGCCAAACCCTTCGAACCCGATGCCGTAATCCCGAATCTCCACGACGAAACGCTCGGCGTCATACTCCACCCAGATGTCGATGACATTGTCCGGATTGGAATGGTACGCGTGCTCGATAACGTTAAGACACGCCTCGTAAACTGCGATTTTTGTCTTGCCCAAATCTTTGTCCGAAAAGCCGGCCTGCTGCGCGTAGTCGGTCACAAAATCACAGATAGTGTA
>CAYQOI010000031.1:0-14915 GCA_964419085.1 uncultured Cytophagia bacterium
CGGCCAACAGCGACAGGGTCAGGGCGGCCCGAAAAGTTCGTTTCATTGAACCATTTCCAAAAGTTGCACGACATCCTACTAATAACTTAGGAGAAGATAACGATTCCCTTTGACCGGATCAAGTCAAAATTTGGAGAGATCACCGCCGGGGGAAAAAGCAGGGAGTTTGCGCACGTGAAAAGCGAGAGAATGATGCCGCGGACGTCTTCCGGGGGTTAACCCAAAGACTCAGGCCGCGGGGAGCAAGCCGAGTCTGACCAGCGTCCTGCGGAAGCCGCGCAGGGCTTCGTCGTAATCTTTGTGCCGGCCCTCGTGCACCACGCTCTGCCCGGCCACCACGACCTCTCGAACCGCCCGCGGGGTCGCGGCGAACACCACCGCGTCCGGAAGCAACTCGTCTTCCACCAGTGCAAGAGAGGGGTCCTCGGCATCGAGCAGGACCCGGTCGCAGTCAACCGCCTCCTCCATCCCGATGGCCTGAAAACCGTTGGTGGTGGCGAAGGTGTAGAGCTCGTCGGCTTCGGCCGCGACCGCGCGCGCTTCGGTGCGGGAGCGCTCGTCCAGTTCCACCGCGCGCAGTTCCTCAAACCCATCGGAGGACGCGTGGCTGTCCACGCCCACGCAGATCCGGGCGCCGGCCTCGATGAGCTCCCGGGCCTGCGGCAGGCCGTCTCCCAGGTCCCGTTCGGTGGTGCGGCACAGGCAAACCAGGGCCTTTGCGTCTCCGAGGGCCTGGATTTCCTCAGCGCTCAGGTGGGTGGCGTGCACCGCGACAAAACGGTCATTCAACACCCCCTCGCGCGCCAGCAGCGCGACAGGCGTGGTCCCGTACTCCTGGCTGCATTCTTCCAGTTCCCGGCGCTGTTCCGCGACGTGCATGTGGAACGGCATCTGATTTTTGTCGGCCCAGGCGGCCAACTCTCGCACCGCCGGGATGGGCACCGCGCGCAAACTGTGCGCGGCCACCGCCACGCTGACGGTTTCATCCGTGCGGTGGCGAGTCTGCAACGTCTCCACATCGCGCAGCACCGCGTCCACCGACTCGTCGGTGAAGCGTTTTTGGGCCGCGGTGAGCTCTTGCTGAAACCCGCCGCGAAAATAGGCCGTCCGAATGAGCGTGATGCGCACGCCGGCCGCTTGTGCCGCGTGAATGACGGCCTCGGCCATGGTAACACGGTCGTCGTAGGGCGTGCCGTCCGGTTGGTGGTGCAGATAGTGAAATTCGCCCACCGCGGTGACGCCGGAAAGCGCCAACTCGATGAACGCGAACCGTGAGATGTGAAAGACGTCCTCGGGGTCCAGTTTTGCGGCCAACTCGTACATCAAATCCCGCCAGGACCAGAACGATCCCGCGGCGGTTTGTCGACGCTGGGTGCGTGCACGCAGCGCGCGTTGGAACGCGTGCGAATGCGCGCTGGCCAGTCCGGACAACACGATGTGCTTGCCTTCACGGTGAATCATTTTTGCCTCAACGCGTCGAATTCCTGTTGCGAAATCACCCCGATTTGCAGTCCTTTGTCGGGTGCGAGCCGTCCCAGCGCCACGGCTTTGCGCAAAAGTGCGCGGGAGTGGCGGTCCATGGCGCGGTCGGTCATGACGCCCCGGATGACCATCGTCCCCTGTTCTTGTTCGATGCTCCGGCGGTAGACGTCCAGCCGATGCAGTTCCTCGGCCAACCGTTGTTCCGAAAACGCCGTGTCGTAAGCCAGCAGCGTCACGAAAAGCTGCAGCGGGTGGCCCACCCATTTGCCGGACATGCCCAGTTGCAGACCGTGACGGGCATCGTCGAAGCATTCCTTCAGTCGGGCCAGAACCCTGCGTTTATTGGCCCTGGCCTCCAGGGTCGGGTCGGCCACCGGGTAGTTGATGGTCATGTTGTCGATGGCGGGAATACCCACCGCGCCCGCGACGTTGACCATCTCGTGGCGCACCCAGTCGATCACCGGATGGTCGGTGGCGATCACGGGCAGCCCCACCTCTGCGCTGTAGTCCGCGTTGCCGAGAATGATGCCGGTAAGTCGCGGCAGCGCGAGCTGCACCAGTTCGGGCAAATTGAGCACAGCCCAGGCGGATTCCACCAGAAACTGCAGCTTGATGCGGTGTTCGGGTAGACCCATCTCGGTTTCCACTGCGGCCAGGAGGTCACACAGCCACTGCAATTCGTCGACATGCCGCAGTTTGGGAAAGATGACGCCGTCTATGGGGTAGTGTTCGGGCGGGAGGTTCTCCCCTGCTCGCAGGAGGACGTGAAACAGGTCGCGGGTACAGTACTCGAGTTCCAGGCCGCTTGGCCGGTAGAACCGCAGGGCCCGGCCCCACTTGGCCTCGCGAAATGCGCGCACGGCGTTGTCGCGTCCTCGCTCGATGACGTCGTCGCGCAGGGCCTGGGCATCTTCCCCGTCGATGAGCACCAGCGGTGCGTGCCGCGGCCGGGACAACGCGTCCTTCAGAACCGAGGTGTCCAGCCCCAGGGTGCCGGCAAGCTCAGGCGCGGAGATGTGGAGTTTTTCCAGGATTCTCGCCGCGGGTGCGGTGCCTCGTTCCACGGCTTTCAAGATGATGTCGTAGTTGCCGGCCGGGGTGGTGTAGTGCGCCTGCTGCGCCAGGTACCTGAGCGGCAGCTCGGCCTCCCGGGCGTCGGCTCGCGCCAGCAGTTCTTTGCGGCGGTCCTCAAATTTTTTGAACAGCGATTCCATTTTGACCCTCTGCGAATTGCGAGTCCGGCGCATCAAACACCGCCGTCGTGAGACGGAACAACCGAAGCGGGTTCGACCGGCTGCAGGTAAATTTAGGAAAAGCGGGGACTTTTTCAAATGGATTTTGTCGCGGCTGGGGAAGAGAACGCATTTGCAGGCCATTTTTCACCTTGTTTTCTGCGCGGATTTGATTATATTTGATTTGATGAAGTGTATGAACACAACCGAAGGCTTGAGCATTTGGCATTGTAGCGTCCGAGGTTGAAAGAATTACCCGAACGGTTGCCCAGGATCACTCGTACGACCTTCGATATGGGAAATATCATGGACAACTTGGAGCAGCGGCTCGCTCGGGCTGTTTCATCCTACTGGCTGACACGCCTGTCTCAGAGGGAAAAGCAGAAAAAGGGAGGTCGCCTTGATGCGGGCCTGAGGAGTGCGGTCACGGGTGGCGCGCAAATGGATGGGTTTATCGACCTGTTTGCGGAGCTGATTGTTGAAACGGGAATGGATGGGACTTGCATTTTTCGAAAAACACGTCTCGAGTTGCCGGGTTTCTTTCGTCCCACAAAAGAATGGGATCTGCTGGTTGTGAAGGATAATCGTTTGGTTGTCGCAATGGAGGCTAAGTCGCAAGTGGGGCCCTCCTTTGGCAACAATTTCAATAACAGGACCGAAGAGGCGTTGGGCAGCGCACTGGACCTTTGGACGGCCTTCAGGGAGGGTGTTTTCAATGGCGGGTTGCAGCCATTCCTGGGATATTTTTTCATGCTTGAAGATTGTGCGGCGTCAAATCGGCCAGTGCGGGTGAAAGAACCTCACTTTCGCGTCTTGTCTGAGTTTGTCGGTTCGTCGTACATGAAAAGGTACGAATTGTTTTGTCGTAGGCTGGTCCTTGAGCGACACTATACGGCATCGGCTTTTATCGTTTCAGACAGGAAGGATGGACCGTCGGGCAGCTTTCGCGAACCTTCGAGTGACCTTTCGTTTTCAAGATTCGCCAAATCTCTTGTTTCACATGTCAGGACTTTCTTATGAGGAGCGAGACCAGACAGACACAGCACAGACTGATCAACGGTGATGCTCGAGGCCTTTCCTTTCTGAAAGATGAGTCTGTTCACCTGGTGCTAACTTCGCCCCCCTACTGGAACCTAAAGCGCTATCAAGAGAATCCCGCACAACTCGGTCATATCGATGACTATGAATCATTCCTCAACGAATTGGAGAAAGTGTGGAGAGAAGTCTTTCGAGTGCTCGTGCCTGGCGGAAGATTGGTTTGCGTAGTGGGAGATGTCTGCGTTTCCCGACGACGGTTCGGACGTCACCTGGTCTTTCCGCTGCACGCCGACATCTGCGTCGCCTGTCGAAAAATCGGCTTTGACAACCTCAACCCGATCATTTGGCATAAGATAGCCAATGCGAATTTCGAAGTTGCCAACGGTTCGAAATTTCTCGGCAAGCCATACGAGCCCAATGCCATCATCAAGAACGATATCGAATTCATTCTGATGCAAAGAAAGCCAGGGGGATATAGAAAGCCCACCGAGGAACAGAGGCGGCTCAGCAAGATCGGTAAAAAAGACTTCGACGTTTGGTTTAGACAAATCTGGAACATAACAGGTGCCTCGACCCGAAATCATCCGGCACCTTTTCCTTTGGAGTTGGCCGTACGCATCGTAAGGATGTTTTCCTTCTTTGGTGACACGGTTCTCGATCCGTTTTGCGGTACGGGAACCACAATGGTCGCAGCTTTGAGGAACGGTCGCAATAGCATCGGAATAGAAATCGAGCCCGAGTATTGCAGGATGGCTGCTCGTCACCTGAAGGCCGAAAGCAATACTCTTTTCGCCAACGCAGAGCTGAGATTTGAAAGGATTGTCAAAAAGGACGCAGGCGCTCTGGAAGTCCATGAAGACCAGGCCCTTTATCAGGTTAAGGCCGCTAGGAGCTCACTAGATTAAAGTAGACGCGGGATGAAGTAAGCCGGACCTCGAAGCGACAGCCTTTGTCCCTAAATCTAAGTAAAGGCGCCGGCTGAGTAAGGAACAAGAAGTGGTTGAGCGGACCAGACTTTCTAGGACAAAAGATAAAGCGCACGACAAGACGATTGCTTGCCTGCACTTCAGAGCGGAACCATGAATACTCATGTGCAAACCACTCGATTGGATCCCGAAAAACACCAGGACGGCGTCCGGTGCTTTCTGGACTACTTCGCCCTTTCTCCCCGCAGGCCCGGGACCCGGTTCCTGCAAGAAATCCTGGAGCGATTTGCCCATTTGCCCTACGAAAACCTCAGCAAGATCATCTCGCTGAACCAGAGCGAAGATTGGAACAGGCCCCGCCTCCGGCTTCCCGAGACCGTGATCGGCGAGCACATCGAGCGCCGGCTCGGGGGAACCTGCTTTTCGCTGACGTTTTACCTGCAGACAATTCTGACGCAGTGCGGATTTCGCTGCTACCCGGTGATGGCGGACATGCGCGCCGGACGCAACCTTCACTGCTGCCTCATCGTCCTGCTGGACGGCACCAAATTCCTGGTTGACCCGGGCTACCTGCTCACGCGGCCCATGGAGATCCATCCGGAGAAACCCCGTCTCTATCGCAGCGAATTTGCGGGCATCGAGCTGCGGTACGAAGCGGGAACCCGGCGTTACCATCTCTCCACCTTCACCAAACAAGAAAACAAGTGGCGTTACAGTTTCCAGGACCGGCCGGTGTCTCCCGAGGAGTTTTTGCAGCACTGGCTGCACTCTTTCCGTCGCAATTCCATGCACGGCCTCTGCTTGACCCGCGTGACCGCGCACGGGTTGCTCTACGTGCAGAAGACGTTCATGCGGGAGACCACGTTTACCGGCAAGCGAAACACGAACATCAAGAAGAACTACCACGCGGTGCTCAAGGAACATTTCGGGATCGACAAGGAACTCGTGGAGCAGGCGCGCGCCGCGCTGCAAGAAAACCTGGCACGGGAGCGGGAACTGGGGTTGTGGCAGCCGAGACGCAACGCGACCCTTCTGGAGCCATGAAGCCGGCACAACCCGACCCGGTAAAACTGTTTGTGGGAGTCCTGTATCGCGAGGAGAGCATGTTGAATCAGGCAACCCAGTCCCTCGAGCAACGTTTCGGTTCCATCGACTACAAAAGCCCGGTGTTTGAGTTCACCGCGAGCGATTATTACGCCGACGAAATGGGCCGCCCGCTTTTCCGCAGATTTGCCTCGTTCACCGAACTGATCTCTCCCGCCGCGTTGCCTCGTATCAAGCTGGCGACCAACGAAATCGAGGATGATCTGCGGCTGGAAGGAAAACGCCGGGTCAATCTCGATCCCGGTTACCTCGATTACCACAAGGTCGTCCTGGCCTCGGCCAAGTTCAACGGCCACAAGATCTACCTGGACCTGGGCATCTACGCGGACCCCACCCTCTGGTTCGAGAAGGGACGGTTTTCCCCCTACCCCTACGCGTTTCCAGACTTCAAAACCGGTCAGTACGACGCAGCCTTTCTTCACATGCGCGCCCGCTACAAGGGACAGCGCCGGAAGCAACGTCGCGCGGAAGGGGAGGCCTGATGCGTATCGAGCGACTTAGAAAGGATGCGCGCGATATTTTTGCGGCCGGTTTGGAAGCGGTGGACCCAAAACGCGCCGTGCTGGAGCACGTCAGGCGCAAGGACGGGACGCTGCTGGTTGGCAATCAAAGCTATGACCTCACCGGGGCAAGAAACGTCTACGTCCTCGGCGCGGGTAAAGCCAGCGCCGCGATGGCCGCCGCGATCGAGCAAATCTTGCTGGACCGCATCTCAGCCGGGATCGTGTCGGTCAAATATGGGCACGGCGAGCCGCTGCAGAAGATCGCTGTTCGAGAGGCGGGACACCCGGTGCCGGACCGCGCCGGGATGCAGGCGGCGTTGGAGATGGTAGACCTGCTGCAGCGCACCGATGAGCGGGACCTGGTGCTCTGCTTGCTCTCGGGCGGGGGGTCTGCCCTGCTGCCGTTGCCGGTAGACGGGATCTCGCTGGAGGAAAAGCAGAGCGTCACCGAAAAGCTGCTGGCGTGCGGGGCCACCATCGAAGAAATCAACGCGGTGCGCAAGCATATTTCCCGCATCAAAGGGGGGCAGTTGGCCAGGCTGGCTTTTCCCGCAAAGCTCGTGAGCCTCATTCTCTCGGACGTCGTCGGCGACCCGCTGGATGCCATCGCTTCGGGACCCACCGTTGCGGACGGCTCCACCTTCGCACAGGCGCAGGAAGTGCTGACGCGCTACGATCTCATCGCGCAGGTGCCAGCCTCCGTGAGCGCACACATCGCCAAAGGCGTGGCCGGCGACATCCCGGAAACCCCGAAGCCCGGCGAGAACGTGTTTTCCCGAATCCACAATCTCATCGTCGCGAACAATCTGCGCGCGATTCTGGCCGCGAAACGCCGCGCCCGGCGCCTGGGCTACAACCCGCTCGTGCTGTCAACCGTCATCGAAGGCGAGACCCGAGAAGTCGCGCGGGTCCATGCCGCGGTGGCCAAAGAGATTCTTAGGACCGAGCAGCCGGTGGCCCGGCCCGCGTGTGTGCTCTCCGGCGGAGAAACCACTGTGACCCTGAAGGAAGCGGGTAAAGGAGGGCGTAACCAGGAGTTTGTGCTCGCGGCTGCCCTCGAAATCGCAGGACTGGAACACGTGGTGGTGCTCAGCGGCGGAACCGACGGTACCGACGGCCCCACCGACGCGGCCGGGGCCATCTGCGACGGACGAACCGTCACGCGGGCGGAAGAAGCCGGCCTTGACGCCCGGCGGCATCTGCGGGAACACAACGCCTACCCGTTTTTCGAGAAGCTGGGCGACCTGCTGATCACCGGCCCCACGAAAACGAATGTTATGGATTTACGGATCATTCTGATAGGAAAATAGATGCGCAGAACCAAGATCGTCTGTACCATCGGTCCCGCAACGGATTCCGAGAGAACACTCGCCGAGCTCATGGATGCGGGGATGAACGTCGCACGGCTCAACTTTTCGCACGACACCCGGGAGGAGCACGCGAAGAAAATCAAGCGCATCCGGACGGTGGCGGAGAGAAAAGGCGCGCCGGTCGCGGTGCTGCAAGACCTCGCCGGTCCCAAGATTCGCACCGGTACCATCCCCGGCGGCCCGGTGCAGTTGCAGACCGGCGAAACGTTTATTCTCACCTCAGCGGAGTGCGAAGGCGATGCCCGGCGGGTGTCGGTGACTTACCCCCGACTCCCGCGTGAGGTTCATCCCGGTGACCAGATTCTCCTGGCGGACGGCAGCGTGGAACTGCGGGTCAGCGAGGTCCGGGGAGAAGAGATCATCTGCGAAGTGGTGGTCGGCGGCGAGCTCTCCTCGCACAAAGGCATCAACCTGCCGGGCCGTTCCTTGAGCGTTCAGGCCCTCACCGAAAAGGACAGAGCGGATCTGCTGTTCGGCTTGGAGCACGAAGTGGACTACGTCGCGATGTCGTTTGTGCGCACCGCGGCCGACATTCAGGAGATCAAGGCGATCATCCGGAAAAAGAAGAAGAATGTGCCGGTCATCGCCAAGATCGAGAAGCACGAGGCGCTGGACCACATCGATGAGATCCTGGAGGTTGCCGACGGCATCATGGTCGCGCGCGGGGACCTTGCCGTGGAAACCGCTCTGGAGCGCGTGCCGCTGGCGCAGAAGATGCTGATCCACAAGTGCAACCAGGCGGGCAAGCCGGTGATCACGGCCACGCAGATGCTCAAGTCCATGGTGGACAGCCCCCGTCCGACGCGCGCCGAGGCCAACGACGTGGCCAATGCGGTGATGGATGGCACGGACGCGGTCATGCTTTCGGAAGAAACCACCATCGGGCACTTTCCGGTGGACGCGGTTAGAACCATGGCGAAAATCATCGAGGTGACCGAATCCAGCAAGATCGCCGAGCTGCAGCGCATGCGGCATTCCTACGATGAACCGACATCCATCGCGCACGCGGTGAGCCACGCCGCGTTCGAAATGGCCAGGGATCTCAAAGCCGCAGCGATTTTGACCCCGACGCAGTCCGGCAGCACGCCGAGAATGGTGAGCTCCTACCGGCCGCGGCAACCCATTATCGCGTTGAGTCCCGACCAAAAAGTCGTGTATCGTCTCAACCTGATCTGGGGCGTTTTTCCCTTTTTGGCCGAAGCGTACCTAAACACCGAGGAGATGCTGGAGCAGGCCAAAGACAAGGCCCTCAATTCGGGCCTGGTGAAATTCGGCGACGTGGTGGTGCTCACCGCGGGGGTGCCCATCGGGGTCGCGGGAACCACCAATCTGATCAAAGCCGAGGTGGTGCAGTAGCACCGTGCCGGCGGGGCGTTCTTGCAGCGTAGCAGGCCGCAAGTGGCCCTGAAGCTCTTTCTTTGTTTGACAAATTTGATAAATGAAACGCCTCTGTTAAACTCCTTTTGCGCAGGCCGCGGCGGCGCAAAAACTTGATCTCGGGGTAATCAAGTCAGGAGGACAGGTCATGAAGGTTTTCAGCAAGGTACGAGGGGGTATTTTGTGGGCTGTGCTGCTTGCCGGTCCCGTCATGGCACAGCACTCACTGCTGGTGGTAGACGGATTTGACAGTGCAGATCCTTTCGCCCAAACGATTTCCTTTAATCGGAACAGGTTGTCCTCCCCACGGTGGCAGCTCAGATACTTCTCAGGCAGGCACTTGCGAGTGGTGGGTCAGGAAAACACGGTGTTTACCGAGACCGTGGCAAACATGCTGGACAATGCGTTCGACCCGGTGCGCCTGGTAGACATCACGAACCGGGGGAATACCCTTCCCTGGGTGGCTTCCTACGCCACACGTCTGAACCAGGTCATTTTGCGCCGTATGACTTTTGTGCCCCGGGCCGGCGATGTGCCGGACATCCAGACACGGGTCTTCGATGCCATTTCCAACGGCTCGTACAAACCGAGGGATCTGGAATGGGCCGCGGGGATTTTTGAGTCTGAGCCAAACCGCACGACCGTGGTCCACTATCACTACAACGGGTTCTGGCGAGCAGATACGTTGGATCGCGTCCCGGGGAGACTTTCTGGAGAGAGCCTGCGCTTCTTCCAGCACGGTTCCGGCGTCAAGAGCATCGCTACCGTGAGTGACAGCCTGTTCCGGGTTCGTGTGCGGCGCGAGGGCGTCTGGCAACCCTTTGAGACCCGATTGCATGAAACCCACGCCTGGCTGTTGGGCGGGACGCTTCCCGACGGCGTGCCCATCTGGCTCTTCGGTCGCCACCTGGTGCGTCTGGTCGCGGACACTCTGCAGGTGGAAGAGGCCCCACTGGATTCCGGCCTGACGCAGGTCGTTGATCTAGACCTGTTCATCCAAGACAATGGAGCCCTTCATCTCCTTTATCATGTCCGGCAGCCCAATTTTGTGCGGGCCTTGCTCCATTTGCAAAAGCTGGACGGCGTCTGGCAGCAGGAGGTGGTTCTGGAAGGATTGTCCTTTAATACCACGGCCGCCATCACGGCATCGAAGGACACGCTGCTGGTCGCGCTGGGGAATCCCAACGCCGAACGGATCGTGCTGTTCAAAAAGCTCGGGGACACGTGGGTCAAGACAGGGGTCGCGGACCGTTCCGGAGACATGGGAATGGAATTGGCGGTCGCGCTCGATCCTTCACGGGAAACCGGCATCGCCTACTATGATGCCACCAACCGTGACTTGAAATTCGCCCGAAATGACAGGTATTTGTTTGATACGCCGTTTCGCGTGGAGACGGTGGATTCCTCGGGAAATGTGGGTCGCTACCCGAAGGTGGTGCTCGCTACGGACACCGCACATGTTGTCTATTTTGACGAAGACCGGGGACTGCTCAAACACGCGTTGCAAACGCGCTCCAGTACCGGCGCCTGGGAAGCATGGCAGGTCACCACGCTCGACACGCTCAGCGCGCTGGAAGTTCCCTTTGGACTGACCGGCGAGACCGGGCAACCAGAGGTGGCTTACAAAAAGATGCTGGCCGGCGTCATCAAATACGCGCGCTTCTCAGACGGTCAGTGGTTGAAAGAAGTCGTCACCCCTGCGAAACTGGAACCGCCAGGCCAGCTCACGGTGTTTCGGGCCGCCGACAGCGTCTATGTGGGCTACGTGGAAAACGGCCGCCTGCACCTGGCGGTCAGGGAGGGGCCGGACGATTGGCGTGCGGAGATGTTACCGGTCGACCAGACCGCCACGTTTGCGGAGTGGACCGCGGACTTTGACGGCAACGTGAATGTCGTCTACCGGGTCCCTCGAGGCTTCAGCGATGAAATTCGCCACGCGCAGCGCGTCGGCGGCATGTGGAGCGACCAGCCCGTCACCACAACCTCCACGAACGGCACGTTCTTGCGGCTGAAACGCAGCGACGCCTTTTCCCGTTCCGTCGTCCTGGCGTTCTATGATGACGCCCGGGCCAGGACATTTTGCTACGTCAACGGCGGCTGGCACAAGGCCGTCGAGGCGCGCCGGCTCATGGCCGACACCATGCTGGACCTCACGGCAACAGATTTCTTTACCCTGACCCTCTTTTATCGGACGCCGTTGGAGCAACCGGTCCCGTACCGACCCGAACCGTTCGCCGAACTCGTCGCGGATGTCGTGGAGGCGATAGTCGATGATGTAAACCCAACCCAACCCGTTGTGACCCGGTCGGTCTCGTTGACGCCCTACCCCAATCCTTTCAACGCCCAGACCACGATTGCGTACACCGTGCCCAGGGCCGGCTCGGTCCATCTCGACGTGTACAACCTGGCGGGGCAGAAGGTGCGCAAGCTGGTGGACGGCGTCCAGCCCTCGGGCGACTACGAAGTGAGTTTTCGCGGGGACGACCTCGCCAGCGGCCTCTATTTTTGCCGCTATGAAATCTCGGGACAAAAGGGAACCATCAAAATGACCCTGGTCAAATGATGACAGACAGATAAGTTCGCATCACCCAAACACAACCATCAAACAAGGAGGCTAAATGTCAACCATCGTTGAAATCTTTGCACGGGAGATCCTGGATTCGAGAGGCAATCCCACAGTGGAAGTAGACGTCTACCTGGAAAGCGGTGCCTTCGGCCGCGCTGCGGTGCCTTCCGGGGCTTCTACCGGCGAGCACGAAGCCCTGGAGCTGAGGGACGGCGACCCGAAGCGCTACAGCGGCAAAGGCGTGCTGCAGGCGGTTCAGAACGTCAACGACCTCATCGCACCGGAGTTGGTGGGAGAAGACGCCAGCGAGCAGACCGTCATCGACAAGCTGCTGTTGGACCTGGACGGCACGGAGAACAAAGCCAAACTGGGCGCCAACGCGATGCTGGGAGTGTCGCTCGCGGTGGCCAAGGCCGCGGCCGACGAAGCGGAGCTGCCGCTGTACCAGTACCTGGGGGGCGTCAACGCCAAGACCCTGCCTGTACCGATGATGAACATCCTCAACGGCGGCGTCCACGCCGACAACAACGTCGATCTGCAGGAGTTCATGATTGTGCCTGCCGGCGCCACGAGTTTCGCCGAGGCCTTGCGCATGGGGGCAGAGACCTTTCACACGCTGAAATCCGTGCTGAAGCAAAAAGGCTACAACACTGCGGTGGGCGATGAAGGCGGCTTTGCGCCCGACCTGAAGTCCAACGAAGAAGCGCTGAAGGTGATCCTGGAGGCCATCGAAAAGGCCGGCTACCAGGCCGGGGAGCAGATTTTCATCGCTCTGGATCCGGCCTCCAGCGAATTCTACGACGCGCAGAAAAAACAGTACGTCTTGAAGTCCGAGAACAGATCGTTGGCCGCGGATGAGTTGGTGCGGTACTATGCCGATCTGGTGGACCGCTACCCCATCGTCTCGCTCGAAGACGGCATGGCTGAAGACGACTGGGAGGGCTGGAAAACCCTGACCGCGGAGCTGGGCGGCCGCATTCAGCTCGTTGGGGATGACGTGTTCGTGACCAACACCGGGCGGCTGCGCCGCGGCATCGAGAGCGGGGTGGCCAATTCCATCCTGATCAAGGTCAACCAGATCGGCACCCTTACCGAAACGCTGGATGCCATCGAAATGGCGAAGACCGCGGGGTACACCTGCGTGATCTCCCACCGGTCCGGCGAGACCGAGGACACGACCATCGCGGACATCGCGGTCGCGACAAATGTCGGTCAGATCAAAACCGGTTCCGCGTCTCGCACCGACCGCATCGCCAAGTACAACCAGCTTTTGCGCATCGAGGAGATGCTGGCAGAGGCGGCGTTTTACCCGGGCAAGGCGATTCTGAAAACGAGGTGAGCCTCCGGGTACCGTTCCTCTGAACTCACCGCACGTTCACGGCCGGACCGCGGGCACGCGTCTCAGTATCCCGCGGCCTGGCCGTCCTTGCGGGACTCGGACGCACCGTAGTAGACGTGGTTTTCCGCGTCGTACATGATCGCCTGGTAGCCGCCGTAGCTCCCCACGTTGTAGCCCACCCGGTGTCCCATCTTCACCAGTTCCCGGATGGTTTCGTACGGAATGCCGGTTTCCAGATAGACGGTTCCGCCGTCGGTCATCTTTTCGCCGGTGGGCTGCGATGAGCCCTGGTGCAGCATTCTCGGGGCATCGCCGGCTTCCTGTATGTTCATCCCGAAATCCACGATGTTGATCACGATCTGGACGTGCGCCTGGGGCTGCGTCGCGCCTCCCATGACGCCGAAACTCATAAACGGCTTGCCGTCCTTGGTGATGAACGCGGGGATGATGGTGTGGAACGGGCGTTTGCCCGGCGCGTAAGTGTTGAACTGGCCTTCTTCGAGGTTGAACAGTTCCCCGCGGTCCTGAAAGATGAATCCCAGGCCGTCGGGAGAGAGGCCGCTGCCCATGCCGCGGTAATTGCTCTGAATCAGGGAAACCATGTTGCCGTCCTTGTCCGCGGTAGTCAGATAGATGGTGTCACCCGCGTTGAGCGCAGGATTCCCGGCGTCGTAGCGCCGCGCGGCCCGGTGCTCATCGATGAGCTTGCGCCGCTGCGCGGCATATTCTTTCGAGATCAGCGCTTTGATGGGAATCTCGTTGAAGGCCGGGTCGGCGTAGAACTTGGCGCGATCTTCGAACACCAGCTTCTTGGCTTCGATGAAGTGGTGGACATACTCTTTGCTGCCGAACCCCCACCCTTTGATGTCGTACCCTTCCAGAATGTTGAGCATCTGCAGCGCCGCGATGCCCTGGCCGTTGGGGGGCAACTCCCAGATGTCGTACCCGCGATAGTTGGTGGAGAGCGGTTCCACCCACTCCGATTTGTGGCTGGCCAGATCCTCGTAGGACAGGAAGCCGCCCACGCGTTTCATGAACGCGTCGATGGTTCGAGCGATCTCGCCTTTGTAGAAGACGTCCCGGCCCCCGTTGGCGATTTTTTCCAGCGTGTTGGCCAGCCTGGGATTCTTGAAGATCTCTCCTTTCCTGGGTGCTCTCCCTCCGGGCATGAAGGTCTCCTTAAAGCCGGGCCATTTTTTCAAAATGGGGACGCTGAGCTGCCAGTAGTAAGCGATGAGTTCGGAGACCGGGAAGCCCTCGCGCGCGTAGCGAATCGCGGGCGCGAGAATCTGTTTCATGGGCAGCTTGCCGAACTTCTTGTGCAGCTCGAACCAACCGTCCACGCACCCCGGCACGGTCACCGGCAGCGGTCCGTGGCTGGGGATGTGTTTCAATCCCAACTTTTTGAAATGCTCCAGGGTAAGCGATTTGGGTGAGCGCCCGCTGGCGTTGAGACCGTAGAGTTTCTGAGTCTTGGCATCCCACACGATGGCGAACAGGTCGCCACCGATGCCGCTTCCGGTGGGCTCCACCAATCCCAGCATCGCGTCGGCAGCAATCGCCGCATCGATGGCGTTGCCGCCGGCCTTGAGGATATCCAGCGCGGCCTGGGTGGCCAGCGGCTGACTTGTCGCGGCCATGCCGTGCTGTGCGATGACTTCAGAACGGGTGGCAAAACTCCTCCCCGTGATGCGATCATGCGCGAAGAGGTAGCCAGGCAAAAAGAATGTGACCAGGCAAAACACGATCAGGTATTTCATTCTCACCTCCTGATTTGTGTGAATGGAATGAGTGGAAGGGATTATAACATATATACCCGGTTCGAGCGGCACCGTTCCCGCAGGAAGTCAAAAAAAGGGGGTCGGCACTAAACAGGCTCCGTAGGTCTCGCGTTCCTGCGACGCATTGTGAGCCCCCCGGGGCTGTCCAAAAAGTCGGCCTTTTCTGTCATTCCTGCGAAGGCAGGAACCTCTAACAT
>CAYQOI010000032.1:0-14731 GCA_964419085.1 uncultured Cytophagia bacterium
CTTGCCTTGCAGCGCCTGGGGGATGAAAGCCGGAATGGCCCGTCCGTCGTTGGGTCGCATACGCGGGCCGTAGGTGTTGAAGATGCGCACGATTTTCGTATCCAAACCATGAAACCGGTGGTACGCCATGGTCAACGCCTCGGCGAACCGTTTTGCCTCGTCGTAGACCCCGCGCGGCCCCACCGGATTGACGTGGCCCCAATAATCTTCCGTCTGCGGATGCTCCTGGGGGTCGCCGTACACCTCCGAGGTCGAAGCCAACAGAAATGTGGCTTTCTTTTCCAGAGCCAGTCCCAGCGCCTTATGCGTCCCCAGCGCGCCCACTTTCAGGGTTTGAATGGGTAGTTCCAGGTAGTCTTTGGGACTGGCAGGCGAAGCAAAATGCAGCACATAATCGACGTCGCCGGCGAGATAAATGTACTCGGTCACGTCGTGCTTGACGAATTTGAAGTTTTCCCCCTGCAGATGCTCGATGTTTGCAACGGTTCCGGTGAGCAAGTTGTCCATGGCCACCACCTCGTGTCCCTGGGAAAGCAGATACTCGCAGAGGTGAGAACCCAAGAATCCCGCGCCGCCGGTAACCAGTGTTCTGGGCATAAAACTCCTCTCAGTTTTGGTCTTCCATGATGTGTAGTTTGTCCTCGATGTTTTTCGAAACCCGCCATTTCAGGCCGTCTGTGGCCCCATCCTGGTAAATGATCAGCCCAGCGATCTCCGGGTGACGCTGCAGCAGCTCGAAGCCACGCTGCGGACCCAGAACAAACACGGCGGTTGAGTACGCATCGGCCAAGGCAGTGGTGCCGGCAAAGATGGTGACGCTGACCACCGGCCTGCTCGGGTAGCCGGTTCCGGGGTCGATGATGTGGTGGTAACGCTTCCCTCCGAGTTCAAAATAGCGCTCGTAATCTCCGGAGGTCGCCACCGCGCCGTCATCCATTTCGATGTAAGCAAAATAGCGCTCGCGCTGCCGGGGATGGCGTATCCAGATTTTGCGCAGGCCCTTTGTCAGCTCTCCCGCAACTGCGCGCAGGTCTCCACCCGCTTCCACAAGGAAATCGCGATAGCCGTGTGCAGAGAGAACCTGGGCCGCGCAATCCACTGCGTAGCCCTTTGCAATGCCCCCTAAATCCAGTCCCATGCCGGCTCGTGGTAAATAGACCCGGTCACTGTCGATCCGTACCTCGCGAAAATCCACCAGTCGCCGTTTCGCGGCAACAACTTGAGAATCGGGCACCGAAGGCGTGGGCGACTTGAAATGCCACAGCCGCAACACGGGCAGAATGGAAATGTCGAAGGCGCCGTCTGACGCCCGTCCGATGTCGATGGCCTGGCGAATGATGGCGATCACGTCCGGCGGCACCTCGACAGCATGCTCGCCCGCAGCTGAGTTGACCCGACCCACCGCGCTGCTGTCGCTGTACGATGTCGCCATCTCCTCGATTTCATGTACTCTGTTGAACGCCTCAGCGACATGTTGGTGCCAGTTTTCCGGTTCTTTTTCCGCGTAAATGGTGATGGACACAAACGTGTCCATCATAATCCGTTTTTCCTGAAACAATTGGACGCGCTCGCGGCGGCACGAAACCGACAGGGGGATGAGTACGCAAAAACAGACCGCGGTACGTCGACGGAAATCGTTAGTTTTCCCTGATAGCAACAAATTGTACGAGTTTTTCCAAAGAGGCTTTATATGGCGTGTCGGGATAACGGTCGAGGGTCCGCAAGGCTTTGTTGAGATATTCATTCGCCTTCTCGGTTGCGTAACGGATGCCGCCGTTCTTTTCCACAAACTCGATGATCTCTTTGAGTTCTTGCTTCTTCGTCCGTCGCTTCAAAAGCCGAATCACCCGCCGGGCGTCCTGCTTGCTGGCATTTCGCAGCGCGTGAATCATCGGCAACGTCACTTTGTTATCCCGGATGTCGTTCCCCAAAGGCTTGCCGGTCTTTTTCTCCTTGCCGAGAATGTCCAGCAGGTCATCTCGAATCTGAAAAGCGATGCCCAGATTTTCCCCGAATTCTCGCATCGCGGAAATATCCTCTTCGCTATCGGACGAGGACACCGCGCCCAGTTGACATGCCGCGGCCAGCAACGAGGCGGTCTTATCCGAGATCAAGCGGAAATAGACCTCTTCTTCCATCCAGTAATCCTTGTTGCGCTCCACGCCCAGCAGTTCCCCCTGACTCATCCGTTCGGCGGTCTCCGAAATGATCTCGTAAGCCCGCATGCTTTTCAGGCTCAGCATGGCCAGCAAGGCCTTGGAAAAAAGGTAGTCGCCCATGAGCACCGACACTTTGTTCTTCCAGATGGAATTGACAGAGGGTAGGCCGCGGCGGCGGTCGGAATCATCCACCACATCGTCATGGACCAGGGTGGCGGTGTGCAACAGCTCCATGATGGCGGCGGCCTTCAGCTTGCGCTGGTCCAGCGCAGCGCCGTTGTGCAGCCGACTGGTCAGAATCACCAGGATGGGACGCAGACGTTTCCCCTTTTGCGCGATAAGATATTGTACCACCTTATCGATCAAAAAAACGTTCGACTTCAATAAGGCTTTGTATTCTCGCTCGTAAGCGACCAGGTCATCTTTGATCGGCCGCGTGATGTCTTTGAGTGAAATCATCTGGCTCCAGGCGCACCCCTTTGTCAAAATTGCTTCAAATGTAAGCAATCGGGCCGTTTTTGTCAAACAAAAAGTCGACCCGGTGCCGCCCTGGCGCCAATGGGTTCAGGTTCGGTCGTGTGTCTCCGATTCCGGGGCCGTTCTGGGCAACGTCAGCGTGAAGGCGGTTCCCCGTTTCACTCGACTCTCGACCTTGATCGCACCGCCTTCTCTTTCGATAATCATCTTGGAGATGTAAAGTCCCAGGCCCGTGCCCTCATTCGCTCCTTTGGTAGTAAAAAAAGGCGCAAAGATTTGCTGCAAGTGCTCCTCCGGAATTCCCACACCCGTATCCGCGATTCGCAAATCGATGGTGTCGGCACCGGTATTGCGGATCTCGATGTTCAGCTTCCCCCCGCCCGGCATCGCCTGAATCGCGTTGATGATGAGATTCAAGACCACCTGCTTCAATGAGTCGACGCTGAAGTACGCGAAGCACTCCTTTTCCGAGGTCAGCGAGAACTCGATGTTCTTTGCCTCCAACTCTTTGCCGATCAGAGAAATGGTGTTGGAGATAAGATGGCACAGATCGATCTTTTCTCGCTCATGCTCCGATTGGCGGGAAAACTCCAGCAGGTTGTTGATGATCTTTGAGGCGCGCTTGACGTTCTTCCGGATGATCTCAAGCTTGGCACGGATGTCCGGTCCGGGCTCTTCGGCGAACTCCTCGATGTAGTAGCGCGCGGTCTCGATGATGTTGAGCGGATTGCGGATCTCGTGCGCGATGCCTGAAGCCAGCAGTCCGATGGTCGCCAGCTTTTCCGATTGGATGAGCGACTTCTCCAGCATGCGCTTTTCGGTCACGTTGCGGCCGTAGACAACGACCGAATCCACTCCCCCCTGTTCATCGAGGATGGGGTAGCCGAAAAGTTCAACGATATCATCGTTGTGGTACTTTTCAACCGCGTCAGGCTCCAGGGTAGAAAATGGTTTCGCCACCGGGCAGACCTCACAGGGAACGGCGCGCTGGTAGCAAACCTCAAAACATTTTTTCCCCACCAGGTCCTCCGGTTTGGTGCCGCACGCGGTGGCGAAGGCCTTGTTGGCGATCACGATTTCATAGTCTTTGTCCACTTGATAGATAAAGTCTCGAATCCCGTCGAACGTGCTCTGCAAACGCCGTTTGCTGTTCAAGATGAGTGTCTGCAGACGTCGCCTTTCGCCGATTTCGCGCACATTGCAAAAAAGGTGCGCCTCGCCCTCGAAAGCGATCAGGCTCACCTGCGTTTCTACCGGAATGCACACCCCAGCCCGCGTCCTGACCGACAACGAATCATCGATGTCCAGGCCCCGAGACGCGGCACGCTTAAGGAGGTTCTGGACCCGCTGCCGCTCACTCTCCGGAAAAAGCGCTGGAAAATCCAACCGTGAGAGCTCCTCGCGGGTGTAGCCCAGCAATTCGCTCGCTTTTGCGTTGCTGTCGAGGATCTTCGCGTGCTCGAGATCCACCACACAGAGACAGTCGTGCGCCTTCTGAAAAATATGCCGGTACCGGCTACTCGCCTTCTGCGTCGCGGCCTTCCGGTGGTGGTTTTCGATGGTGGCCTTAACCACTTTAGGAAGGACCGACAAGTAGCGCGAGTCTTTGATCAAGTAGTCGCAGGCGCCATTCTTCAACGCTTCCACCGCGGTCTCTTCGCTGCCACGTCCGGAAACAACGACGACCGGCGTGTTGTGACCGTTGCTGGTGATTTTACTCAGAAGGGAAAGAGAATTCAGGTCCGGGAGATGGACGTCGAGCACCACGGCCTGATAGCGATTGGCGTTGAGCTTTCTCAGGCATGCCTTGCCGGAAGTCGCGGTTTCGACTCTAAACCCGGGATCAAATCGGAGCAAAGACTGCTGGATAAGGTTGGCTTGGTCGCTGTCATCCTCTACTACCAGAACCTTATAGGTACCGTCCATGGTTGCTGACCTCAAGTTGAAGTTCAATCCCGTCTGCGTGTTGAACGCGCTTTCTTGGCGGTTGAAGGTTCAGGCGGCATGTTTTGGCAGCGTGAAAAAGAAGGTCGCTCCCTTGTACTTGCGGGACTCCACCCACACCTGGCCACCGTGTCCTTCGACAAGCTGTTTTACTATCGACAATCCGAGTCCAGAACCATCCACGTTCCTCTTATTGCGTAATCGGCTAAAAATCAAAAACACTTTATTTCGGTCCTTGGCACGAAAGCCCACCCCGTTGTCGCGCACGAAAAACTTGTGAAATAGCTCATCATCGAGATAACCCACTTCGATACGCGCCTGCGTTCTTTCCCGGGAGTATTTGATGGCGTTGGCGATAAGATTCGAGAACACCACCGAGATCGCGGTGACGTCGCAATAAATGTCGGGCAGATGCGACCCCACGCGCACTTCAATCTCGTTCTGCTGGATCTGCAAGGCAAACGTGTCCAAAACGTCCCGGATGAGCTGCAGGGATGACACCTTGACGAAATCCTGTTCGCACACGGAAACCGCGGCCAACTTGTTCAGATCGTTCAACAAATAATCTACCCGGCTCAGATTGGCAAGGATGCGTTCCAGGTACTTCTTGCCTTCGCCGGGCAAGTTCCGGGCATATTTTTCGGCCAGAAGCGTGGCAAATCCTTGCACTGATACCAGGGGATTCCGGAGCTCATGCGCGATGGTTCTGAGATACAGATTCAAGGTCTCCTTCCCCACGGACTGCTTCATTGTGCTCATCTCGGCCATACTACTTTGGAATGGTAAAATAGACCACCGAGCCGAGCCCGGGTTTTGAGCGGAAAGTGACAAGACCCCCATGTCGCTCCACAATCTGCTTGACAATCGCCAGCCCCACGCCCGTCCCTTCCACCTGCTTCGACGCTCCCGCGCGCTCGAACAGATTGAACACCCGTTCACAGTCTTCCTCTGCGACTCCGACACCGTTGTCTCTTACCCAGAAGGTGTAAAACCGTCCGTTGTCGCGATAGCCGATTTCGATCTCGGGCTCCGAAGTCTCTCCGATGTATTTCAACGCGTTATCGATCAAATTGGCGTAAACGGTGAGCAACCCCTCGTAGTCCCCCTGTATTTGTGGCAGAGCCTCCGGACGAACGAATCTCACGTTTTTCTCTTTGAGTCGAAATAGATTTTCGCTCTGCACAGTGGTCACGATCTCGTCTAAATCCACCGTCTCGAATCGCTGGGCACGCCGGGAAAACTTCGAGAATTCCAGAATATCGTGAATAATCTTGTTCATGTGGAGGGCGTTGTGCTGAATCCTCTCGAGATAGTGTCGTACCTCACGCAACGGCGTGTCCGGGTCGGTTTCCATGAGAAGATCGGCAAAGCCTTGAATGGAGACCACCGGCGATTTGAGATTGTGGGAGATGGAATAGAACAGGTGCTGCAGCTCGCCCTCACGGCGAGAGGCATATGTCTGCGTCTCCGGCGAACAGGCGAGCACTAGACGATAGCTGGTGCCCGGCAGCGACGAGACTTTGAACTCCTGGGACCCGCGGTCTGTCGCGCGTCGCAAACGCGCCACAGAGCCGGCAACGGAATGGTCCCCTCTCCCGCTTTCGCCAAATCGCAGATACTCAGTCGCAGCGTGACCCACGATCTGCTCGGGATAAAGTTGTAGCAACTCGGCAAAGGCTAAGTTGACGGTCACGATGGCCCCACGCCTGTCTAGCAGGAGCGCGGGCGCGGGAAGCTGGCAAAAAAGGGACTGGATTGCTGCTGAGGCTGTGGGCGAGGTGGTTTCTATCATCATCCCCAATGGCTGCGAATCATGAAGGTCACATCAATGTCCTGAAAAACTAAATCAATTGAGCGCCAAATGCAAGAAAAACAATCGATGTTACCGCTTTTTAATAGCGGCGCCAATCCATTGATTTAACAGCGGTTAGAAAAGGAAGGAGCAGAGCCGACTACTTGCAGAATCCGGAAAGGAAAGATCCGGCAACCTGGCAGAACAGCTCTACGATCGGCGCGGTGGTCGTTGAAAACGGGGCATTCCCGGCCTGCGGGTTACACAAAAGAAGGGTTCCCGGTACGGCCTCAAGGTAAGGACGAAGACCCACTGGCGGCGCAGAAGGCAGGTGCTTGAACTGGAAGACTTTCTCTCCGCCCAGTAGCTCGCTGGCACAGCGGAAGATGGCGTGTGAGAGCGGCGCGTGACATTTCACGGCCGGAGTACCGCTGCGAATCTCAAATTCATATGCTACCCCCATAGACCGCGCGATTCCGGAAATGGTTCGGTCCATCTGGCCATTCAAGGCGTCAAAAACCGATTCATCCGCGCTGTGAACGGAACCCGTAAACGTCACCGCGTCTACGCGTTCCTGTGACGAGGCCATGCCCTGAATTGAGGTCATCGAAATCGTGGTGGACACTAAGGGATCGATCTTCCGAGACGGAATCTGCTTGATCGCGGTGATCACATGCGCTCCCACCTGAATCAGGTCAACGTCGCCACCGGCTGCCTCCGCAGCCCGCAGCTCTACCCGAAAGGTCTTGTGCGCGCGGGCGATGGGACCAACCCCCACCCCGACGCAGCCGGCGGGCACGGTGTGCTCGAAGCCCACCGCACAAAGCGCGGTTGCTTGCTCCAGCACGCCGTGCTGCAGCAAAGCGATGGCGGCGTTTTGTGCCGGCTCGCCACCGCGCTGAAAAACGATCCGGGCGCGGCCATACATTTCATCCGAGATCGCGCTCAGCACAACGGCCGTGGCGAGGCCGAGCAGGCTCTCGAACGCCGCGAGCCCGCGAGTGACGGCCTCATCAGGCGGAAATGCAACCCGCTCAGGAAAAACCACCCGCAACATCCGCACCGGTCCTTCCTTCTTGCCGTCGACTTCCACCACCAGCCCATCAGGCAAGAGATCTTTGAATTCGAGGCTAAAAGCGGCTAACTGCGATTTGAGAAACGCGGGAAACGATTCATGGCCACCGAGGGATGCGCTCTGCGCGGCGGTCATGTCTCCCAGCGCGCGCTTCACCGCCTCATGCGCAAGCCTGTACAAACGTTCCCTGTTCACCTGAGCACCGTCGCCTCCACCTTGGAAGCCCTGAATAAGCGCGAAACCTCTTCCAGCACTTTCGGAATGTATTCTTCCATCTTGCCTTCGATGAGGACGCCGGACGCGAAGGGGTGGCCCCCACCCCCGAACTTCTGTGCAACCACGTTTACCGGCACGCTCCCTTTGGAGCGAAAACTGATCTTCGTGCGATTCCGATCCACTTCCAAAAACAGCAGCGAGACCTCAACGCCTTCGATGACACGCGGGTAGTCGGCGAAGCCTTCGGTGTCATTCTGTCGCGCGCCCACCGATTTCATGACCTCGGCGGGGATGGCCACCCACGCGACTTTACCATTTTGTTCAAACTTGAGATTGCTCAGCACGTAACCAAAGAGTCGCACTTTGGTGACCGGCAAGCGCTCGTAGACTTGACGATAGATTTGTTGCGGATTGACGCCACACTCCACCAGCTCGGCCGCAGCCCGCAGGGCGTTCGCGGTCGTGTTGGTGAACCGAAAAGAGCCGGTATCGGTCAAGATGCTCACGTAGAGCGCTTCGGCGATCTCCCGGGTAAAGGTGCCGCCACAGTATTTGATCAACTCGTAGACGATTTCCCCCGTGGAGGAAGCTTCGACGTCCACGAGCCTGATATCTCCGAATTTCTCGTACGGCGGGTGATGGTCGATGCAGATCTTCGGAATCCGAACATCCCGAAAATCCATGCCAACCTGCCGCAGCCGATTCCAATCGCTGATGTCCAGCACCACGATGTAATCGGCGGTCAGCAGAGTCTCTCGATGCGTGTTCGAATCGTAAACCTGCATCCGCTGTTCGGGGTCGAGAAACCGATAGTTCTCAGGAACAGGGCTGCTATTGTAGATGTAGGCGTCCTTACCCAAAGATTCCAGAAACAAAGCCAGGGCGGCTTCAGAGCCGAGGCCGTCGCCATCGGGATTCACGTGGGTGGTCAGGACAAACCGCTGCCCTCGCTCCAGACAGGCCTTGACGTTTTCGAACGCTCTCTTCTCGATAGTCAAGTCTTGTCATCCTTTCTCAAAACCGGTCAGGCTCAAAGGGAGAGGTGACGCCGGGGACAAAACGGGGTAACGGTTTCGGCCTAGATCTCGATGTGACCTTTGCCGAAACCGATGTTCCCAAGGGCATCCCTCGCCTTGATCACAATTGTATTTGAGCCCTTGACCAGCGAATCCAGTTTGAGCTCAAACGTCTCGAGCCTGGAATCGCAGATTCCATCGGTCGGGTAAAGAATCTGCCAATCCTCGGCATTCACCGCGTACTCCACAGATTCCACCGAATTCAACCCGTCCTCAACCCTGAATGAGATGAGCGTGACATCTCCTTGCCGGCGCACATCCATTTTAGAGACCACCGGCCCGGTGTTATCGACTACGAACGGGCGGCTCACTTTACTGGACGAAAGGCTGAGAGCGGGTGGGTTGGAAAGATCATCGCGCGCTTGCAATTTCACCAGGTACCGGCCATCCGGCACAAGCTGGCTATTCCAGGAATAAACATACCCTTTGAAATCTTTTACCAGCGGTTTCCAATTGTTCTCATCCTCCCCGCGGTAATACAGGTCAAAGGAAAGATTGTCCCCGTTTGCGTCATCGACGCTCCAGCTTATCGACTGCATCCCTTTCCGGTGGGTTTTCCGCCCCGGGGATTTATTCTGGTAGCTGCTGTGGTTTCCGCCGTCGTCTTCCCCGAGATGCGAATTGCTCGCGACCTGACTCGCCGCATCCGGATAGTAATCGCCGGGTGCGTGTATGGTAATCTTTTTTATCTCCGGCGCCACATTCTTCTGGAGATAGGAAAAAGACAACTCCTTCAGGATTGAAGAACTCTTGCCATCTCGAGAAACGAACTTGGCCTTGAGCTGCAAAAACCGCGCAGCCGGACTCTTGATGGATTCCCCGGTGGCCACCGAATAGGGACCGGCCCACTCGCTCCAGGTCTTGTCGGGCTCTTCCGTATTGCCAGAGCGAGAAAAGAGCATCAACTTCGCACCTGGTCGGGCCTCGGCTTCCCAATTGACCGAGCCCCAACGGGAGACAATCTTCGCGTCGAACACCTCGGAAATGTACTCGCCCTCAGAGTTGACACGCCTGTTCAGCCGATAAACCTTCCCAGCGTTGGAGGTTCCGATATAGATCGCACCGTGCCGAGCCTTTTCCAACACGGTCAATTGCATCTCGTCCAGTTCGGCCAACAAAGTAAACTCGCCGCTGGATGACATCGAGTAGAGCCGGCCGTGGTCGCCGGTTGCCAGCAGAACGTGGCCCTGGTCATCTTCGGAAAGCGCGTGAATCCGATCCGGTCTGGACGTCCAGAAGGTCTCGATTCTGCCGTCTTTGCCGATTCGATAAAGCGCGCTGTTCTTCGCCGCGGAGCGCGACGAGCGGCTCACCGAGATTTGCTGCACTTGCAAGTCGAGGTCTTCGTCTCCGGCCACATTTCCCTCATTTCCGGAGGTCAAATTGGGTGGATTGGTCGCCGGTGCAGGCTGCCGCGGACGCTGAAAACGGGACGCGCCGGATGCGGCGGCATAGAGGTCACCGTTGTGGTCTATCAACAAATCGGTGATCTCAACCAGCGGCGAGTCGAAAAGAACAAACGCTTTGCCGCTGGGGTCGATACGCATGATCAGCCCCTTGTCCGCGGTTCCGGCAACAAGATTTCCCTTGTCATCGAAAATGATCTTCCGTACGTGCGTATCTTCGGTTTCATAAAACAAAGTCGCTTTCCCGGCGGGATCGACCTTGTAGATGTTTCCCGGTTCTCCGGTGGCTACCCACAAATTGCCGTGACCGTCGAGCGCCAGGGACCAAACATAAACCTCCTCGGGATCGAAAAACTCCGTCGCCTTGGCGTTTCCGCCTGCATCGAATGTGAGCTTGTACACCTTGCCTTCCGGTGAGCTGGCGACGTACAGATTGTTTTTGCCGTCTACGGCCAGCGCGTAAACCTGAGATGACTCCGCCTCAAAGATCATTTTTGTCTTGCCGTCGGGCGCGACGCGAAACACCTTCCCCTGGTTGCCGCCCGCAACAAACACATTGCCGTCGGCGTCGCTCACACAAGCCCAGAGAAACGGCAGTTCCGCATCGAACAGGCTTTCGATCTGCGGTGCGAGAAACACTTCGCCCACGCTGTTTATGGAAACGCCCCTGGGCTCCCCTTTCGCAAAATCACTCTGACTCCGATACTTGACGATCTTGGGATTGGCCGCATATAGATAGGCTGAAAACACCAAAATCGCAATTTTGGTGAGAAAAACCACTCGTTTTGTTTTCATAGGTTAGTCTTTCTTGGGTTCGACTTTCAGCAAGACTGTTCTTCCTCCGGAAATCGAGTAGTCCACCTGCACATGGTCTTCGATCAAAACCCGATCGCGCAGAGACACGATGTTCCCGGAAGATTTCTGGGAATTGATAACAGAAAGAATGGATGGTGGGAGGGCCGGCAGTTCCTGCCCGTCGATCAACACGCCCTTATCCCGCAACCGCACCTGAAAGAAAACCGAATTGTTCTTTCTTCTCGATTTGAGGAGTTCCACCAGTTGGTCGAAACTCTTGGGGCGAAACTTCTGGGGCAGCGTCCTGGCCTCCAACTGCGTCAACGTACTTCCACTCCCCGCGTACACCACCACGCGATTGGACTTGATTTCACGCGGCAGTTGGATGGTTTTCTTGAGCGTGTGAGATTGGCCCTGAAACTCCTGTACATGCACGGTGATCGTGACCTTGTCGCCCGGTTTCACCACGGTCTTGTCCACATCGATCTGCTGAACCGTAGCCAGATGCTTTTTGTACAGCGCTTCGAAATTGAGATCAACCGATTCGATCCGGGGCTCCTCGAAGTTGTTGGAAAGCAGCGCCCCCACCACCGACGCGATGTCCCCGGTGGCTTCCATCATATCGGTGACGAATCCGGACGGCGTACTGCCCGCATAGTAATTTTGTAGCAGGATCGGCTCATGGTTCTGCAAATTGATTTTACCATCCAGCTTTAGGGTCTGATTTTCGAATGAAAGACGTGCAGATTCCAACGCATTGGTGAGTACGATGCCAAAAATCAGAGGGGTCAACGAGTACAAACTCCGGTCCTCCGCGATGCGAAATCTGAATTCCTTGTCGCCCTCGATTTTGGACTTGAAATGAAACCGCACCGGGATCATGTCCGGTTGCTCGCCGCTCACCCCCATCACGCCTGTGGTCCGGTCCTGGTGCACGGCACCGGCGATTTCGGTGAGTGCAGCCATCTTCGTAGAGGCCATCAGGCTGGAAAGCGTGGTCAAAATTTTGGCTTTCCCCATGGGCAGGGTCACCGCGCCGCTGTTCAAAAACGGATGCCCCATGCCCAGGACGCGATCCCCATCCGTGTAGGTCACGGTGCCGGTGGCCTGCAGCCCGAGGTCGCCATCGACGATGACCACCGAATAGGCCGAACCAGGCTCCAACACGCCCTGGCCATCTTCCTGGCCGGTTTCGGCGAATCCCCCACCCTGCTGAACCTTCAGTCCCGGAACAGCAAAGAAGCGTGAAAACTGCTGAAGAGCTGCATCCTCAAAGCCGGAAAACAGCAGCGGGATTTCCAGCGGCACCAGCGCCGAAGCGGATGCTTCTGCGGGCTGCACGTTGAGATAGGGCGGAACGAACTTCTGCCAGTCTATCTCCGTGGCCCCCACAGCCATTTCCAAAAACGAAGGGTTGAAACCGCGGTTCATCGCCAGCTCTTCGTCGCGCGTCTTGTCCTGGTCGAAGACCTCGAGCATCTCCTCGATGGGCGTGATCCCGGCGATGGGGTCCTTCAAGAAAATGCCCATGCGGTACGAGAGAGCGCCGATGAGTTTGCCGTCGATGTACATCGGGCTGCCGCTCATGCCCGCCACCACACCTGTATCTTGCACCTTGTCACCGATGAGCTTGACCAGAATCAGGTCCCGCTGCGGTTTGAAGTTATGAATGATATCGAGGACCTCGAAATCGAACTTTTCGATTTGCGTCCCGATAAAGACGGTCTTCCCTACGCCGCGCATGCCGGGTTTGATCTGAGCCACCGGCATGATATCGACGCCGGCAAAGGCCTGATGGCCCAACACCAGCACACAGAAACTGACAAATACGTTCCGAATAATTTTCATAAGGATGCTGAAAAACTCCGTTCCATTTTAATTAAACTACGCTTCACAGCGAATAATTTCAAGAGAAATGAACGAACTTTAATTAATTTTGTGCCACCGCAAAGTCCTCATCGGAAAATTTCACCGATGGATATTCCCGCAGCTTCGTCTTGAACATTTCGATGATCTGGTTCAGGCGGTCAGGCGTTTTGGCCTCGAAACGCAAAACCAGAACCGGTTGCGTGTTGGACGCCCGCACCAGGCCCCAGCCGTCGCCAAATAGCACGCGCGCGCCGTCGATGTCGATGGTCTCGTACTCCCGCTTGAAATGTTGCACCAGTTCCGCCACAATCTTGAATTTGTCCTGGTCTGTGGCCTCGATGCGAATTTCGGGCGTGGAGTAGAAATAAGGAATCTCGTCCACAATCTGCGACAGCCGCTTGTCCGACGCGGACAAAATCCGCAGCAGCCGTCCGGAGACGTAGAACGCGTCGTCAAACCCGTAAAAATCATCCGAGTAGAAAATGTGTCCGGACATTTCTCCTGCCAAGGGAGCGCGTTCTTCCTTCATCTTGGCCTTCAGCAAAGAATGCCCGGTCTTCCACATCAGTGGTTTTCCCCCGTGTTTTTGGATCTCTTCGGGCAACGACTGCGAACATTTGACATCGAACACAATAGGGGCACCGGGGTTTCTTTGCAGAACTTCACGGCTGAGAATCGCGATGCGCCGGTCTGCGAAAACCATGCGACCGGTCTCATCGATGATGCCCACCCGGTCGCTGTCACCATCGTACCCGATGCCGAGATCCGCGCCGACCTCCTTGACCTTGTTCTGCAGATCGACGACGTATTTGGGCACGGTGGGGTCCGGAAGGTGGTTGGGGAACCGGCCGTCCGGATCGCAGTACAGACAGGTCACGTCGCAGCCAAGGTCCTGCCACAGGCGGGGGGCAAACAGACCGCCTGTGCCATTCCCCGCATCGATCACGATCTTCAGCTTCTTGTCGAACCGCAGCTTCGATTCAATCATCGCGATGTAATCCTCGTCGACACGCTGCTCCACCAGCTCACCGGCGCCGGTGGCAAAATCCGCGGTTTCGATGATTCTCTTGATCTGCTGGATCTGCTCGCCGTAAACCGGAACCACCTCTTTCTTCGAGATCTTTAGGCCATTGTATTCGATGGGGTTGTGACTGCCGGTAATCATCACCCCGCCGTCCGCATCGAGATGGATGATGGCGAAGTACTGCACCGGCGTCGCCACGATTCCCACATCGATCACGTTGACACCGGTGGAAAGGAGTCCTTCCAACAACGCGTTTCGGATGCGGGGAGAAGACAGCCGGACGTCTCTTCCGATGACCAGCTTTTTGGCGCCCGCGCGGGCCAGAAACGTCCCGATTCCTTTGCCGATCAGCACGACATTTTCATCCACCAGGTCTTCATCTGCTATTCCGCGAATATCGTATTCGCGAAAGATCGTCGGCTTCAGCATACAGCGATCCTCCATAATTTTGAGTTCCGGGCGCGGGGCTCACCTCTCACACCGCACCACACGTTCGATCCCAGTTAAGTCTTTCAAAACGGTGATTTCGCCCAGATCCTTGAGCGAAAAGATCTCCACCACCTTCTGCGCTTGCCCCATGCCTACTTCAACGAATACGGCGCCCGGTTGGTTCAGCAATTCAGACGCGAGATCTGCGATGCGCCGAAAGAAGCTGAGCCCGTCGTCCGCATCGCGCAACGCGACCACCGGTTCATGCTCGCGAATTTCCTCCGGCAGGCGGTCAAAATCTTGCGGAGAAACGTACGGCGGATTCGAGATGATCAAATGGACTTCTCCCGCGACCAAAACTCGGGCGGATTCAGTGAGCAGGTCCGCGTGGAGAAACTCGATGCGGTCGGCCACCCCATTCAACCGGGCGTTTTCCCGCGCGGTAGCCAGGGCCGCCTCCGAAACGTCA
>CAYQOI010000033.1:0-14675 GCA_964419085.1 uncultured Cytophagia bacterium
AGTCTATTAAAATCAGTATGTTAGAGATTCCTGCCTTCGCAGGAATGACAGAAAAACCCGACTTTTTGGACAGCCCCGTGCCATTAGCAAACGCTCATTTTCAAAAGTCACCCGGACACTCATGCTCCCGGAGAATTTACAAATGGGCTGTTTACAGTCAATTACTTCGAGATCGTCAGGTCACTCAGGAGGAGTCTTGTCTGCGGTTTAGGTCTTTGATTTGCGGAAAAGATTTTTTCAGATGACGGGCAACCTGTGAATTATTCGGAACAGGGGCATGGGGCTTGATTTCGCTTGACTTTTTTCGATTTTATCTTAAACTGGAAACATTTACGGAGATGAACGATGGCAAAGATAAAGTGTGCCCGCTGCGGCCAAGAGAAGGAGGGGCTGGCCGAGATCCCCTTTAAAAATGAACTGGGGGAGAAGCTCGGCGAGCAGACCTGCCAGGATTGCTGGCAGGCCTGGGTGGGCCAGCAACTGATGCTGATGAATGAATACAGGCTGGACCCCATGAATGAAGAGCACAGCAAGTTTCTCGATGAGGAGATGAAGAAGTTTCTGAACTTGACCTAGCCGACGCCTGGGCCGGCTTGAGGTGCTTGGTGCACCTACGGCCGGTGGATGATTCGGATTGGCAAGGACCTGGGGGGACACGCTATCGCTTCTCGCTTCGATGCGCTGCAGATACCCGACCCGAACGGTTTGACTCTGATTTCTTGACTTTCCATGGGACTGAAAATCGAAGCTGACACGCTTTGCTCGGTAAACCCGCGAACGGGTGAGGTAATCGCGTCGTTTCAGGCCACCGCACCCGAGCAGATGCCTGCCATCCTGAGCAAAGCCCGTACCGCGTTTCGTGACTGGTCGGAACTGAGCCTGCGCACAAGACTGGAGTTGTTCAAGAAAGCCTACCGTCAGTTCTACGAAGACCGGGATGAAATCGCGAACCTCATCAGTCAGGAAACCGGCAAGCCGGTGGTAGAGGCCTATTCCAGCGAAATCCTTCCCGTGCTGGATGGATTCAAGTACTATCTGCGCACCGTCCCAAAGCTGCTCAAGAAGCAGAGAGTCAAGTCGTTCAACCCCATCTTCAAATTGCGCAAGAGCTACTTTCGCTATGAGCCGCTGGGCGTGGTGGCGGTGATCTCGCCGTGGAATTTTCCGTTCCTCTTGTCCATGCAGCACATCATCCCGGCCATTTTGGCCGGCAACGTCGTCATCCACAAGCCGTCGGAATACACCTCGCTCACCGGCCTGAAGATACGGGAGATCTTCGATCGCGCCTATCTGCCGCGCAACGTGCTGGAGGTGGTCACCGGGCTGGCCGATGTGGGACAGGCGCTGGTGGGTTCGAAATTAGACAAGATCGTCTTCACCGGCAGCACCGAAGTGGGCAAGAAAATCTATCGCGCCGCGGCCGAAAACCTGGTGCCGGTGAACATGGAGCTGGGAGGCAGCGACCCGATGATCGTGCTGGAGGACGCCAACGTGGAACGGGCGGTGGGGGCCGCGCTTTGGGGCGCGTTCAACAATGCCGGACAGGCGTGTGTCTCCGTGGAGCGGCTTTTCGTCCATGAAGCCATCGCAAACGTTTTCATCGAGAGGCTGGTGGACAAAGTGCGCAAGCTGCGGCTTGCCACCAACAGCGAAGAGGGAGATGTGGCCTGCCTGGCCTATGAGAAGCAGTTGGAGAAGATGCAACAGTACGTGCAGGATGCGGTGGAGAAGGGGGCGGTGCTCCATTGTGGCGGTCGCCTGAGGCGGGACCTGGGTGACCTCTATTTCGAGCCCACCGTGCTGTCAAACACCAATTCCTCGATGGCGTTGTACAAGGAGGAAGTATTCGGCCCCATCGTTTCGGTCATCCCATTTCTCAGCGATGATGAGGCGGTATTTCTCGCCAACGACACCCGGTTCGGGCTCTCGGCCAGCATCTGGACCGAGAATCGCAAGCGGGCATTGGCGATCGCGGACCAAATCCAGGCGGGCAGCGTGCTCATCAACGAGGTGCACATCAACGTCGCGCAAATCGAGGCGCCTTACTCCGGGTTCAAAGAGAGCGGCCTGGGCGTGAGTCACGGCCCCTGGGGCGTGTTGGAGGTCGTCAGGCCCAAGTTCATCAGCACAGACCGGCCGGTGGTCAATGCTCTCCTTCGTTTGCTTGCGAAGTCGTTGGTGAACCGCGATATCTGGTGGTTCGACTACGGGGCCGGGTCGGTGAGCCGGTTCGACCGGATTACGCAGTTTTTGCACGGCTCCACCTTTTGGAGCAGGTTGCGCGCGTTGCCCGGTGTGCTGAAGGCGCTGTTTCGGAAGCAGGGAAGGTGAAACCATCCCGGACGGGCTGAAACGGGCGGGTTGGAAACCGCTGCAAATGTAACAAATTCGTAACATTGTTTAAAGCACAGCAAGAGATTGCTTGACATCCAAAGAAAGATTTTGTATATTGACCGCTTGAATTTGGAATAGCGAGGAAACGGGTGTTGTTATCTGAAACAATAGCGTTAGTATTCATTAAGCAGAAATGAATTACTGCAATTTACCGGAGTGGAGAAAAAAATGGGATTGAATCTGCGTGACCAGAGTGCCTATTCTACCTGCCTTCCCCTTGACGATGCAACCACCCTTCAACCAGATCAAAACAATGGTAGGAATGCGATAACCAAAGCCGTGATTATCGCGGCCGGCAATGGAAGCCGGCTGCAAGGCTACCAGGGAGGGCGACCCAAGCCGCTGGTCAAAGTTGGTGGCATTCCGCTGCTGGAACGTGTGATTCGGTCCGCGAAGAGAATCGGGGTCACCGAGTTTGTGATTGTCGTGGGCTATCAGGCCGGGCTCATCCGCAAGAGCATCAATTGCCGGAAGCTCGGCGTGAAGATCACGTGGGTGCGCAATCTCGATTGGCGCCGGCCCAACGGCGTGTCTGTGCTCAAGGCCGAACGATTCGTGGATGACCGGTTTTACCTGTTTATGTCCGACCATATCTTCGACCTGAAGATCCTGGAGCAGATCAAAGACTACGAGTTGGGCGAGGACGCGGGAACACTGTGTGTGGATTACGCGCTGAATCGGGTTCAAAATCTCGACGATGCCACCAAAGTGCGCATCGAAAACGGTCGCATGGTGGATCTGGGAAAGAGCCTGACCGACTTCAACGCGATCGATGTGGGGATTTTCGTGTGCCGGCCCGCACTTTTCGACGCGTTGCGCCAGAGCCAGGAGATGGGCGATGAATCGCTCTCCGGCGGCATTCGCGTGCTGGCGCAGGAAGGACGGATGGGAACCTACGATATCGGCGAATCGTTCTGGCAGGATGTCGACACCATTCCGGACATCAAGTACGCGGAGAAACTTCTGCTGCGATCGACGCGTTCGAAGGGAGATGGCCTGGTTGCCCGGCTCTTGAACCGCAGAATTTCCAACCGCATCTCCAAATGGTTGCTCAAAACGCCCATTACCCCCAATCAGATTTCCATCTTCAATGTCTTTTTCATGGCGTTCATCGCCTGGCTGGTTTCATTCGGCAAGCCGCTCAACACGGTGGTCGCGGGAATTCTTTTTCAGCTCGCATCCATCATCGACGGTTGCGACGGGGAGGTGGCGCTGATCAAGTTGCGCTCCTCTAAACGCGGCGCGTTGGTGGACACCATCACCGACCATCTGTCGTATTTTATTTTCATCATCGGCGTGACGGTGGGGACGTTTCGGGCCACGGGAGACCCTGTGGTGTTTTTTGTTACCGGCTTTAGTCTCGTATTTCTGCTCATTGCTCTGCGCTTTGGTCTGATGTACATCCGGCGAAAGGGCTCCGGCAGTTTGCGCGACCTGGACCGGGACATCGCGGCATTGAATCATGCCCGGCAGACGCGGTGGTACCTGAAATTCTTCGGCCACGTACACCATCTGGGCCGCCGGGATGTGTTTTCTTTCGGCGCCTTGCTGATCATGCTGTGGGGTAACATTTCGGTCTTCTACTGGGGCTTGATGGGCGCGGTGAACCTGATGAGCTCAGGAATTTCGATTTCCGCCGCCTCCATGTTGTCACGAAGAGCCCGGCTGAGTTTCGTCTCACCTTTCAAAGCCGCCTACCGTCAGTTCATGCGGACGTTTGTGGCGCCGAAAGTGGAGTTGGGCGCGGAGCTGCAACCCCAGAAGGAAATCGCGGACTAACTGAAAGGGTACATGCTATCTTCATGCTTGTTGATACGAACAGTTCTTTTTCTCTTAGAAAACAGCTCCATCGTTTAAGAAAAAGGTTTATGCCAGCGGGACCGTCCGCCGCGTCGGTCCCGTTTATGGAATACATAAAGTACCACTATTTTTCCAATTTTACCCCTTCTTTTCCCCAGATCATCCAGATTCAAACCCAGTACGGCTGCAACGCTCGCTGCGTGTTTTGTCCCATGGGTCGGGAAGAGAACCAACTTCAGGGTCGCATGGATGACGCCACCTTTGAACGCATCGTCCAGGAAGCGGTGGACAACAACGTGAAAGTCCTCAGCCCGTACCTCCAAAATGATCCGCTGGTGGACCGGAAGATCCATGAGCGCGTCCAGACCATCCGCGAGATACGGGGACGCAAGCCCCTACCCAAAACGAAGCTCATCACCAACGGGGGCCTTCTCACCGAGGAGCGGGCCTACAATCTGATCAAAGCAGGGCTGGAGTATATCGTTTTCAGCGTGCACGGCGTCGACAAAACGATCTACGACAATATCATGCAAGGTCCGAAGTTTGAGACCGTGGTGAAGAACATCGAGCGTTTTGTGCGCATCAAAGAGGAGTTAGGGGCCAAGAATCCCCACATCGAGGTTTGGGCCGTGTTGACCAAAGATGTGGAAGCGCAGGTGGAGGAGACCCGAGAGTTCTGGAAGGCTCGCGGGATCAAATTCAAAGGCCGGCAGCTCGACAACCGCGCGAATCCGGAAATTGTCGATACCAGCGAACTGGCCGGAGAAGATGCCGACTGGAAATACGCATACTACTGTACCATCCCCTTCTGGCGCGCCTGGATTCTCTGGAACGGCGACATGGTGCTCTGCTGCGTCGATTGGGAGAGAACGACGGTGTTTGGCAACATTCACGAACAATCCATCAAAGAGATCTGGAACGGCGAGCCGTATCGGCGGTACCGCACACGGATGAAGGAGCGAGAGTTGACCGGGACGTTGTGCGAGAACTGCCAGGGCACCTGACTCACCCCATATGCTCCTTGTCTTTCCTCGCAGTTCTTCCGGAAAACCAGCCTGACTGACTTCGAACGTGCCTTGCCACCTGGTAACCAGGTTTATGGAAGCCTTTGGAACTTAGAATTGTTTGTATGAGTAGCATAAATTAACTTTGTGCGGCTTTTGGAGTGAGTAAATAAAAATTCAGGTGATCTGTGTGAAGGCTTTAGGCTTAACTTTTTGTTTAACACTTGCGCTCGCGTCACCACCGCCTGACCTGGGCGATCCCGGTGCGTTGGATGCCGCCGGAACGATCGAGTCCTCTTTTCAGAAATTGCTGGCGGTGGTTCGGGAGGAACCGGGCACCGAACGCGTCATGCGCGAAGCGAAGCAGGTCGTGACCCGGCTCTTCGATTTGGACCGGTTGGCCCAGCAAGTGATGCCGCAAACCTGGCCGGAATTATCTGTTTCCCAGCGCTTGGCTTTTCGTGATGCGCTGGGGACCTCCCTTGCGAAGAAAATCAGTCGGGAGCTTTTGCGCGGGGACACGGGTACGTTGCACCTGGAGCGCCGAGACGTGAAAGAAAAGTTCGCCCGATTGAGTTTTGCGCTCGCCGGCAAAAATGCCAGTGACCTCACCGCGTTCATGATAAAGGAATCTGATGGCGTCTGGCGCATCAGCAACGTGCTGGTAGGCGAGCAAAGTCTGGTGCGCCACTACTACCAGCTTTGTGAGAACATTTTGGGCGAATACTCCTTTCCTTATCTCATCGCAGAGCTTCGTGACGACGGCTTCATTGTTCTGGAAGATTTCGAAGATGACAAAGTGGGCAAATTGCCCCGCGGGTGGCGTTGGAAGAGCAAAGATAACAAGAAGCGCAAGCCTTACGTGGTCAAAGAGGAGAACGGCAACAAGTACCTGGCCGCCACAGACGAAGGGGAGTCGGTGATTCTGGCGAAAGATATCAAATGGGACATCAAAAAGTACCCGTACATCTCGTTTCGGTGGCGGGCGCACAAACTCCCGAAGGGAGGAGATGAGCGCTATGGCAGAACCGTGGACAGCGCGGCCGGCATCTACATCGTCTACCGCAAGAAGCTGATGTTGATTCCGGAATCTGTCAAGTACGTTTGGAGCTCGACGCTTCCGGTGGGCTCCACCATGCGCAGAAGCGGCAAAGGGAGACCCTGGATGATCGTGGCCGAGAGCGGCGACGAGCACCTGAACGAGTGGCGCACGTATGTGTTTAACATCTACGAAGCCTATAAGAAGACCTTTGGCCACAAACCCCCGCGCCGGGCCATTGGGCTCGCCATCCTGTCCGACGCCAATTCCACAAAATCGAAGGCCTACGCTGACTACGATGATATCCGGGCTCTGCGCGAAGCAGACGCAGATTCCGGAGTGAAAGAATTTCTCGAGGCGGAATGAAATCCCGATGCCAATGAACCGAACTTTTTTCGTCCTGTTTCTGCTGGCCGCCGCGTGTTTCAGCCGCGGCACAGCCCAGGAGAAACTCGTCTTGACTCTTGAGCAGTGTGAAGCTTTGGCGCTGAAAAACAATCAAACCATCAGAGATGCGGAGCTGGGTTTGCGGATTTCCAGGGCGAAAGGCTCCCAGGCCGCCCACGCCAAGATTCTTCCCAAGTTCGATGTTCGCAACATTTGGGGTCCCAGCCCGCGGGCGCGCGGATTCGTGACGGAATCGGGTGTGGTGGTTTCGCCGGACACCTCCACCGGGCTGAGTGACCTGCGCTACTTCACCGAAGTGGAACTGAATCTGGTGCAGCCCCTTTTGACTTTTGGGAAGCTGAGCGGAATAAGCGAGGCCGCGCACTTTGGCGTTCAAGCGGATCAGGCGAATGTCGAGCGCAAGCAGGAAGACGTTCTGCTTCAGGTGCGCCAGTTGTACTGGGCGCTGGTGCTGGGGAAGGAACTGCTGGCGGTGGTGGAGGACGCGCAGAAGGAGCTCACCAAGGCCGAAAACAAGATCGAAGAGCTGTTGGATGAGGGCTCGGACGAGGTCACGCAAGTGGATCTGTTTAAGCTGCAGATTTTCAAGTACGATGTGAACAAAAATCACCGAGAGGCGCAGGCCAAGATCGACTTGACCAAATCCGCGCTCAAAGCGGTGCTGGGCGTGGACGAAGACGCAGACCTGGAGGTTGCCACAGAATACCTCGACCCGGTGCCGGTGGTGCTGGATTCCCTGACGACCTACCTGGCCATTGCGCTGCAAAACCGGCCCGAACTGCACCAACTGCGCGCCGGAGTCAACGCACGCCGGGCCCTGGTAACGGTGTCCAAAAGCGATTATTATCCCCAGTTTTTTCTGGCAGGACAGATCAAATACAATTTTGCCAAAGACCGCTTCGATCCGAAAAATCCGTTTGTCTACAATCCGACGAACTTTTTTCGTCCCGGGATTGTCCTGGGAGTCAACCTGAATCTCAATTTTTGGCAGACGCGCGACAAGGTGTTGCTGGCGCAGGCGGAGTACCAGCAACTCCAACACAAGGAAGTGATGCTGGCGCAGGGCATCAGGCTTGAGGTGGAGAAGGCGTACTCCGAAGCCCGGCAGGCGGAAACAAACATGCACGACAGCCGTAAAGCCTTGAAAGCGAGCGACAACTGGTTGCGCTCGGTGACGATGACCTGGGACATCGGCGTCGGTGAGGTCAAAGAGTTGATCGATGCGTTTAAAGAGAACGGCAAGATGCAGGCAGAGCATTTCCAGAACATCTTCAAATTCAACACTGCGCTGGCCAAGCTGAGCCGGGCGATTGGGAGGGATTTGTATAGAAATTGACACCTTTCGTTTTTCAATCAGGAGCTCGAGTGACATGAAGCTGAAAAACTGGATTGTCCCTTTGTTGGTCGTGCTCTCACTCGGTCTGGGGAAGGCCGGTGTTTGCGGCAACGATTCCGAGAAGTCCCCCGTCGCCATCTTGAAGGCACGTAATAAGGCCGTCGAGAGCATTCTGAAGGGCACCGACGACAACATCACGCCCGCGACGCGCGAAAAGCTCAAGGACGTGATCAACGGCATTATCGATTTTCGGGAACTGTCGCGACTGGCCCTGGGCAAATATTGGAATGAACGCACCGAGCAGGAGAAAAAAGATTTCGTCAACGTTTTCCAGCAACTTATCCGAAACTCGTCGGTGAAGAAGCTGGAAATCTACAAAGCCGACCGCCTGGAGTACCAGCCTGCGAAGATAAACGGCACTAAGGCCAAAGTGACCACCATCGCTTACAAAGGTCGCAAACAGGTGGAGATCACCTACAAGATGCACAAGGTCAACGGCCGGTGGATGGTCTACGACATGGTCATCGATGGGGCCAGCACGGCCCGCAACTACCGCGATTCATTTTACAAAGAGATCGCCAAAAGTTCCTACCAGGCGATGTACGAGAAACTGGTGCGAAAACTCAACAAAGAAAAAGCGTAGCGGACTGTCCGCGTAGCGAAGACGCAGCCGTCCGGTTTTGGCACGCCGAGGCGGCTTTCTTGTTTTGGGCTGACCGCGCTGCATTTACGCTTCTTTTTCATCCACCAGCGCGATGAGCGTTTGTCCGGGCCCGGGCTCCAGCGGCTCAGCCACTGTGGCCACCACCAGCTTCTCTTCCGCCGTGATGAGAAACAGCGGCACCGCCGTTTCACCGTAGAGGTCTCGAAAATGCGCGAAGGTGAATTCTTCGCTGAGCGTGGTGGTTTTGAGCGTCGCTCCGGAAGCAAAACGCCGGCTCAGGTAGTTGAAGTCCATGCCCTGGCCGAAGAGAAAACGTCCCCGCAGGTGTTGTGCGGAAAACGCCTCTTCCTCGCCAGCCTCGTTGCTTTCCGGAGGCAGTTGGTACAGCTCGGCGGTTTCGAACAGGTCCGAAAAATTGAGCACCGCCAGGGAGTTAGCTTCATCGTTGGGGGTGAGCGCCAACAAGCGCCCGATGCCGTGCAAATCCAGCGTCTCGACGATGTGTTCCGAGATGGCGCTGCCGTAGTAGGCCTGGATGCCTTGCAGCCGGGCGGTGCGGACGTTGTTTCTGTTGGTGTCCACCATCACCACCGCAAAGTTGTTTTGAAGCAAGGCTTCGGCGATGGCGCGCGCCCAGAAGTGGGCGCCGATGATCAGCGCTCCCTGCGGATTTGACTGCGCCACGTTGAGCCGCCGAGCGAAGGTCGGGGCGGCGAGCCCGTAAACGGTGACCGTGCCCACGATTACGGCAAAGGTCAGGGGAACCAGGACGTCGGCGTGCGGCACGCCTTCCTGGCTCAGACGCAGGGCAAAAATGGATGCGACGGCTGCGGCCACGATGCCGCGAGGAGCCAGGAACCCGATGAAAAGACGTTCCCGCCGGCTCAAGTCGGAGCCGACCGCGGCGAGAAACACCGCAGCCGGCCGGGCCAGAAGGATGGTTGCCGCCAGGAGGATGAGACTGGCGCCCGCGATTCCGGCCAAGTCTGGGAGCCGTAACCTTGCCGCCAGGAGGATGAACAGACTGGAGATGATGAGGACGCGCAGATTTTCGCCGAATTTCAAAATGTGTTTGACGGTTACCGCGCGCTGATTGTCCAGCGCCATCCCCATGAGGGTCACCGAAAACAGGCCGGATTCGCTCTGGAAGTGATTGGACACGACGAACGCGACGATGACCAACATGAGGGTCACGGTTTCTTGCAGAAAATCCGGAATCCAGTAGCGCTTGAGCAGAAAAACCAGTGCGCCCGCAGTCAGCAAGCCCACCGAGCCGCCGATGAAGATGGTTTTGAGCAGGCTGGTCACCACCAGCACGCCGGCGCGTTGCGTTTCGCCCGCAACCACCGCCTCGAACACGAGCACAGCCAGCAGGGCGCCGATAGGGTCGATCACGATGCCCTCCCATTTCAGGATGTTTCCCACCTTCGCCGTGGGACGGATGTGGCGCAGCATGGGCCCGATGACCGTAGGACCCGTCACCACCAGGATTGCGCCCAGCAGGATGGACAGCTCCAGATTTAGCCCCAGGAGCAGGTACGCGGTGGCCGAGAGCAGGAACCAGGTGACCAGCACGCCCAGCGAGACGAGTTTCAAAACCACGCCGCCGATGCCCCGTAGCTCAGGCAGTTTCAGCGTGAGTCCGCCCTCGAACAGGATCACGGCCACGGAAACGGAAACCACTGGAAAAAGCAGGTCGCCGAGAAGCGCGTCAGGATGAAGGAAACCGCTCACCGGTCCGGCTACGAAACCGAGGACGAGGAGGAACAGAATGGAAGGCAACTTGAGGCGCCAGGCCAGCCATTGCGCGCCGATCCCCAGCACCACGATGCTGGCCAGTCTCGTCAGTGTGTGTTCAGCCATGGGAAAGCCTTTCGCTTGTCTTCAGAACCTCAGTTCCGACCTTGCGGCGAAGCTGGGACGTGTAGCGGGGACGCCCATGCAAGTCGCGCTGCGGGCATCACCGGCGCGGTCAAAATCAGGGAAGCAAACGTGCGGGTGGTTTGTTGTACTTGGGAACAGGGGGTACTTCAAAACCTTTTCTATCGCAGAGATGAGTTCGGGCCGGTTCATTTTGGGTGCCTCCGCTCCATTTCGTTCCGGGAATACGGCGCGTTCTCGCCGAGGCTGTGAGAGCGCCGTGGAAACTTAGGAAAGATTTTGATGATTTGCAAACGCATTTGCCAGACGCGCGCTGGTGGCTCCGCCGGATCTCCAGGGTGTTTTCGGGTTGAAAATTAAATCGCTGCTTACTATTTTTGCCAAAAAGGGCACGAGCTATGATCATCACGATTGACGTGGGCAACAGCCGCATCAAGATCGGACTGTTCGAAAAGAACGGCGACGTTGTCGCGGGACGAAAACTGCCGGAGTTTATTCGCTCCATGGCCATCGAGGTGGATGAGGCGATCCCGTGGGACGTGCTGGCGAACTGGACGAAAGATCGGCGCGGCACGGTGAAATTTGTCGTGCTGGGCGGCGTCAACCCGCGCGGCCGCGACAAAGTGCTGGATGGCTGGCCGTCCACCGATTGGCCGTCCCCCATCGTGCTGGACAACCCGTTTGTGCTGCCCATCCGCATCAACGTCGATTCTCCGCGCACGGTGGGCGTGGACCGGCTGCTCAACGCGATTGCGGCCAACGTGGTGCGACCGGCTGACAAGCCGATGATCATCGTCGACAGCGGCACCGCGACCACGGTGGATGTCGTTTCGCAGGACGGCGCGTTCGAGGGCGGTGCGATTCTGCCCGGCTTTCAGCTGGGCTCGCGGTCGCTGCACCTTTACACCGCGCTTTTGCCGCGGATTTCCAACGAAGAACTCGCGCGGCGTACGCCGCGGCCGCTGGGAAAGAACACCCGAGACGCCCTGCGCAGCGGGCTGTTCTGGGGGCAACTGGGTGCAGTCAAAGAATTGGTGCAAAACCTCAGCCGTGAGTTACCATCGACGCCGGTCCTGGTGGTGACCGGTGGAGCCGGTCGACTCCTGGTTCCGCAACTGGGTCCGGAGGTCCTCCACCTGCCCTACCTGGCCCTCCAGGGTCTGGTGATTGTGGGACACCACCTCGCCAACCGATAGTCCGCCGAGCGAGATGAGGCCGACCCGCGTGTCTGCTCAAGGCAGGCCGGACGGTGAGGCTCAAAAGCGCGGCATTCCTTTTCCTGATTTTTTCTCACGATTCCCTTGACACTTAGCTAAATTTAGATTACCTTTAACGCACAATTGCATTTCTATCGCTTTTCCCGTCCGTAAATCAGTTCTCAGCTCGTTCCTGTGTTACGTCTGTAGTGTGAGGTTTAGTCCGTCTTTGACCTCGGTCATCTAAGACGAGTCGAGGCTTCCAGCAGAAAGAGGGTAAGCAAGCCGGGGAAAGGGCCTGGATACGGTCGATTCCTGCGAGTTCGTCTGTCTCTCACGAGGAATCTTGTTTGCCAGAAAGCTGCTTCGAGAATTGCAAGCAATTTGTAAACTGTTCATAACTAACCACAAAAGAGGAGGATGTGATGAAACGGTTAGCGATGATTTCTCTGTGCCTGGGCCTGGCTGTCTTGGTCCTGGCTGGCTGTCAAAAAACGCCTCAGGTCGACATGGCGCAGGTCAGGCAGGGCGTGGACCAGGCCAACGCGGCGTTCACAGAGGCCTTCAACCAGGGTGACGCCGCCGCGGTGGCGGCGCTCTACACCGAGGACGCGCTTGTTCTTCCGCCGAACGCTGAAATGGTGGAAGGCCCCGATGCTATCGAGGCGTTTTGGCGCGGGGTCATGCAGACGGGTGTGGAAGACGTTTCTCTGAAAACGCTTTCTCTCCATGCCGCGGGAAGGGTGGCAGTGGAAGTGGGAACCTATTCGCTCAGCATTGCTCCTGCGGGGTTGACCGATTCGGGCAAATACGTCGTTGTGTGGAAGCAGGAAGAGGGCGGCGCCTGGAAGCTGCAGACGGATATCTGGAATAGCAGTCAACCCCTCCCGGGCGCAGAGATGTCGGAAAAATAAAACGGCTTTCATTTTCATGCGGCTTGTCGCCGTGCGACAGCGCGATCAATTCGTTGTGAATTCAGCCAGGTTTATCGCACCTCAGCAATGCCCCCCATCCCCCTGGCACAAGGAAACGGAGACTTGCATGAAGCATCAAATTGTCTTACCTCGCCTTAGCACAAGACGGCTTCTTTTTGTCGTCGCCGGAGTCCTCATTCTGGTGTTGTTGGCTTGCCAACGCTCTGACAAACAGACCGTTTCAACCGATACCCAGGCCATGGAGGCCTCGACCAGTACGCCAGACTCCCAAGGGACCGAAACGCCAACAGCGTCCACCGGTGGTAGCAGTCCCACAGTAGCCACAGTTGCCGAGCTCGCCAGCTTGAGCCAGTACTCGGCGGACTGCGGAGGAACGTCGGTGGACCTGGCCGGACCGGTGCAGGAGATCGCCGCGAAGCTGGAAGCCGCTTCGTTGCTTTACGACACCAAGCCCCTCACCGACTGTTCCGGCATTTTTCACCGTGTGCTGCAGGGGATGAAGGCTCGCTGTGCCGGCTATGATTTTCCGACCCCGGAAACGTACCGGGACACGCGCGACCTGGCCCGCTGGTACCACGAACACGGGGAGCTTATTCTGGTACGGGATGCACTACAAGACGCGGAGCTGATCAAACCCGGAGCCGTCCTCTTTTACGGCCAGCGAGACACCGAGTACAAGGATTTCACCGTGGATGAGCTGCTGCAGAAGGGAACCGGCATCAACCACATGGGCGTGGTGGTACGGGTCCACCGTGACCCCGCAGGCAAGATTGTCCGGTACGAGCTGTTTCACGGGCACGGGACAAAAGGCAAGACCCCTGCGTCCACCACCAAGTGGCACCAGCGCAACCCCAGGACGGGGCCGCCTTTCGGCAACGGTACGGAACAATGGGTGGCGTTTGCTCGCCTGGTGACTCCCTCCGCGAAGCTGTTGACCGAGAGACAATAAGCGTTTGTTGCCCGGCGATTCGTTCCGTCCGCCGTCTAACCGTAGAGGTGAGCCACGTACTCGGCGTAGCCGTTGTAAATGAGCGTCGGGATGCGCTGGTTCGTATCCACCACGCGCTCGCTGGCCTGCGACCAGCGCGGATGCGGCACGTTCGGGTTGACGTTGGAGGTAAAATCATACTCGTGCGGCACCAGGTCATTCCAGAATGTCGGCGGCTGCTTGCTCACAAACTCGATGCGCACGATGGATTTGATGCTTTTGTAGCCGTACTTCCACGGCGTGATGATGCGCACCGGAGCGCCGTGCTGGTTTGGCAGGGCGTGTCCGTAGATCCCGGTGACCATTAGGGTAAGCTCGTTGGTCGCTTCCCGCATGGTAAGTCCTTCGTAGTAGGGCCAGGGGTACCAGCGTTCCGTCTTCTGGCCGTAGGCTTGCTCCGGTCGCAGAAAAGAGACAAAGCGCACGTATTTGGCCTCGGAGGTGGGCTGTACCTCGTCGATGAGCTTCTTGAGCGGAAAACCTACCCACGGCACCACCATGGACCACGCTTCGACGCAGCGAAAACGATAGACCCGTTCCTCCAGGTCGAACATCCGCACCAGGTCGTCGACGTCGAAGGTGCGCTTTTTGTGTACATGACCCGTGACCTCGATTTCCCAGGGACGGGTCTCGAACTTCTCCGCCAACCTCCAGACGCGAGCTTTGTCGGTCGTGAATTCGTAGAAATTGTTGTACGATGCGGCCACCTCCTCGGTGGTGATGGGACGGTCCACGGTGTATTTGGGATTTCTGGGCGCCGGGTAAGGCGGTGCGGGTTTGGGAATGGTGCGGCGCACGTCATCGGAAACCTGCGGTTGCGCCTCGGATGATTTGTTGAGGCAGCCCATGAGCAACCCCCACGCACCCAGGCCGGAAAAGCCCATGGTTTTGAGAAAACGGCGGCGATTTATGTAAACGTCCTCCGGCGTGACCTCCCTTTCGGGAAGCTCCCAGCCCTTGGGAATCTTGATCAAGGCCATGATTGGGTCCTCCGTTGTTGCATTGCAGTTTCTGAAAGCATGACTGTTTT
>CAYQOI010000034.1:0-14262 GCA_964419085.1 uncultured Cytophagia bacterium
TTCTCCGCCCTCGGGTTTCGTGCCTGAGCAGAAAGCCGGACCGGCAGCACGAACGGAAGACAAAGCAGGAGCAGGAGTGCGAGGGAGAAGTTCTCTTTTGCTTTCAATTTTAAGTCCTCCAACAACGGTTCACAAAATGCTGTGCTTTTCAGGCCTGGAGGCCGACGCCGTGCCGGCAGCACGCGCGGCTAAAACTCCAGGGCAATGGTTTCGCCTTTTTTTATCTGAACGCGATTCTTCTTGCTCAGCACCCGGTTGTGCGTATCTCGGATCTCCACAGTGTAGACCCCGCCTTTGAGCACGAAGCCGTTCTCGATACACGCATCCAGCGGACCAACGGGGCGGTTGTTTGCGAATACCGTCGCGTTGCGAAAACGGGAAGAATCGAATCTGCCGAAGAGAAAAACCCGACCTCTGGCGTCATCAGATGCAAGGAGGTGGGGTGCTGCCGAGATCTCCTGCGAGGATTCCGCGGAGCTGTCGTTTTCCGGCCACACCGCCACCGGGTAGAGCCGGATGCCTCTTTTCTGGTACAGGATATGTTCCTGCGAGTCTGCAACGGCCCACGTAAAGCGGCCGGCGTACACGGGGGTGTTGTTCTTGTAGCTGCTCAGCGTGTCCACGATGCGCACACCGGTGAGCGCCTTGAGTTGTGCCAGCGCGTCCCGGTCTTTCACCTGGAGCAGGACGAGCAAACCGCCGTTTTTGAGCTGTTGCGGAGGCGGGCTGCTTCGCACATCCTTTTCGCTGCCCTGAAAACTCAACAAGGCGCTGGATTTGAAAGAGGTGGAGAGACCGGAGTCACCACCAAAACCGAATAGCATGACCGCAGCCAAGGCCACAAGAGAGAAGAACGTTGCCATCATGACGTGTCTCGTTTTTCCGCTGGAGCGTTTCTTTCTCGGTTTGGGATAAATGGCTTTCATCGCGTGGTCAAGATAAGACGTCACACGGGATGGTTCCTCGTCCACTGTGTAGGACTCGTGCACGTTTTCGCCAGGCTCGGGCCAGGTGGCGGACAACCGCACCAAGCCGCCGGTGATGTTGTCGGAACCGTCCATCAATTTGGCGCTGTTTACCAGACTGCTGATCTTGTGTTGCAGCGTGCCGTGGTGCGCGGTAAGCACGCTTTTGATGACGTCGTCAGGCAGCGCGGCATGGAGCCCGTCGGAGCAGATGAGGTAGAGGTCGTTGGGCCGTGCGCTCTCGATGTGTAAATCGATTTTTACGCTGGGGTAAATGCCCAGTGCGCGGGTAAGAACGTTTTTGTTCTTGAAGTTCTTCGCTTCCTGCTCGCTGATTTCGTTGTCCTCGATGAGTTCGTTGAGCCAGGAGTGGTCGGTGGTCAAACGGGTCAGCTCCCCGTCTCGCAGGCGGTAGACCCGGCTGTCCCCCACATGTGCGATGATCGCCAGGTTCTCGTGGAAGGTCATCGCGGTGAGCGTCGTGCCCATGCCTTTCAGTGTGCGGTCTGCGCGCATAAACGCCTCGATCCGGCGGTTGGCCAACCTGGTGGCGGCCACCAGCTTTAGCGCAGGGACGGGAAGGGGTTCTTCGATGTCTGCACAGGCCTTGCTCAAGTCGAAATATTTGTCCGCAATGACAATTTGCCGCACGGTTTCGTTGCCGAACAGGAGGTCTCGCACTGTTTCTCCGGCAACTCTGCTTGCCAGAGAACCCTTCTGCAATCCGCCCATGCCGTCGCAGACGACGAAAAATCTCCTGGAACGGGAAAAGTAGTAGAAGTCCTCGTTTTCGTCCCGTTCCGAACCCACGTCGCTGGCCGCAAACATTTGCATATCGTGTCCGGGACGCACCGCTTTCTTCATCTTTGTGCTCTGATGCTGAAGCCGTCGCTTTTCAGATGGTCGAATGCTATCTTCCCTTTCTTTGGTTTAGAAAAATCGTAGCCAGACCGCCGCTGAAGAGCAAGAATCCGAATGCCATCGAAAGGTTGGCGGTCGCGGTTTTCAGCGGCGGCACTGCCTGCAGCAGAGCGTTCTGCGGGCCGCCGAATTGTTCCCCCCAGAGAATGCTTTGTTTTGGCACCCGACAGTTTGATTTGTACTGAAAGATGATGCCGGGTTTGGTTACCCTAATTATATCGAGTAAAGCATCGTTTTGCAGATCGGCGATGAAGGGAATACTGGTTTGCATCGCGGCCCACTGTCCAGTGGAAAACAAGCTTTCCCCGGTGCGCCCGTTCAGCACCGCCAACGCGCCGTCGGTAGCCACGAAAACCACGTCTTGTGCTTTGTCTTTGTTTACGTCTCCCAGGGCGAAACTCTCCATCACCGGATTCGCGGCCGCTTGGCTCCAGAGGAGTACCCGTTCCTGGGCGTCTCCGGTCCCTTTGTAGGCCCGGATCTCGCCATTTTGGGTGCCAACCACGACGTCGGGCAGGCGGTCGCCATCCAGGTCGCCGATGGCGAAGGGAAACGAGTAGCTCTGCTCCAGAGTGAGTTGGTCGGAAAGGAGGTCGTGCCACAGCCGGTGCCGGGTTGCACCATCCACCGCGAGGATTCTGCCCTGGGCGGTGCTGACGATGAGGTCAGTGACCTGGTCCCCGTTGAGGTCCGCGGCGCCCACCGGAAAGTGAATCTGGTTGTCTTCGTAGAACGTCCCCAGTGCCCGGTTGAGCTCTTCGTTCACATCGAGGGTGCCGCTGACCACGCGTTTGTTCCCGTCGATAATGAAGACAATGCCGCGTTCGGTGCCCACCAACAATTCGGTGTCTCCGTCCAGGTCCAGGTCTGCGCCGGAAAGCGGTGCTCTGCTTGCCAGACCCACGCTCACCGTTGCCCAGTCTGTTTCCAGGACGCGATTGTAACCGATGTGGACATCGCCGTTCTCATCCACCGCGGCGACGTCCGGGAGGCCGTCTCCATCGAAGTCGGCCACCACCGGCGGGCTCAGCAGGGGAACGGTGTAAAACGGGCTGGTCCAGATTTCAGCACCCAGCTTGCCATCGATTGCAACCAGGCGGCCGTCGTTGCTGACATAGACCACGTCACTCAGGCCGTTTTGGTTTAAGTCCGCGGTAGTCAAGGACGCGTTCGGATTGGCCGGGAGGGTGTCGACGATCCATTTTACCGATTGCGTGCGGCCGTCGATGAGAACGGGCTTGTTGGTGACGTTGGTGCTCGCGATGTCCACAAATCCGTCTCCATCAAAATCCGCCACCGCCGGCACCAGTTGGAACGCCTGGTCGATTTCCAGGGAACTCAGCTCCGGCGCGTCAAGCGTCATGCTGCGGTCTGAGGACCAATAGGTAAGCTCGAACGAAAGAGGTTCCGGCCGCTGCACGATCACGCTTCGCTCCCGAAAACCCTGCACGAGCAGGAAAAGGCCCGCCAACAAGGCCGCAGTCGCGGCCGCGGCGAAGAATCGGGAACGGTACCGCACCCACCACACGCCGGCCTTTTTGGGTGGCGAAAAATCCAGGTTGCTCTCGTCCACGAATCGGAAAATCGTGCTCTCCTGGTCGGAGATGATTTCGATTTCATCTCCGGGGAAGATCTCGATTTCGCCGTCTTCGGGAACAAGCTCCTGGTTGACGCGCGTCCGGGTTTTGCTCCGCTTGTCTGTCACGAAAAACGCGTTGTCTTTGTAGATGATCGTGGCATGGCGGCGTGAGATGCTCTGATCCGGCTCACCTTTGTTGTTTTGGCTCAGAATAATATCGTTGAGCGTGGCGTCGCGCCCGATCTTGGTTTCGCCAAAACGCAACTGGAAGCGTTTGCCCGTGTAAGGGCCGTAAATTGCCAAAAGATAGTAGGGTGCCATCCCCCCGCGCGTCTGTCCTCCCAGGGCCAGCGATTCCCGGCGAATGGCCTCCTCCATGGCCCGGAGCTGTTTCTCGTCTGCCGCAAGAGAAGCCGCAGAGGGGGTGCCTGCGGAGCCGTTTGCCTGGCCGTTGTCCTCCTGCGCCTCTTGTTGTCCCACGGTCACGTCGAGGTTTTGCAGCGGGTTGTCGAACAGAATGGTGTGTTCTCCCAGTTGAAGGGCATCTCCGTGAAACAGCTCTTTGCTTCCTTCGATTCTCTCTCCGTTGACGTAGGTCCCGAAGGCGCTTTGGAGGTCCTGGACGAAGAAGCGGTTGTTGTGGTTTTCGATTCTGGCATGAACGCCCGAGACGAGCTTGTCTTCGACCACCAGGTCGTTGTCCTCATCGGAGCCGATTTTGTAGATGAATTGTCCACCGGAAAGAGGCAAATCGCAGAGCACTTCGGCCTTTTTTTTCAGAATCAATTTCGGCATGGCACCTCTCCTGGAAACGAGAATCTATGATTTCAGACCCTTGCGGACACTCAGCCTAGCGTAGCAAAGTTAGTCGAAACGTCAGGTTGTAATCCTGGCCGGGGCGGTCCATCCGCAGACTTTTTGACTGGGGCGCGTAGCCATCTTTGGCAATAGCAAATTCGTAGATGCCGGGCTCCAATTGCGTGGTCACCTGGCCGCTATCGTCGGTCAGACCCAGAAGATGTCGTGCGCCACCGTCCCCTGCGACCACAACGGTGATCTGTGCGTTCTGCAACGGCGCCCGGGTGATAGCGTCCACCGCAGAAACAGTGATGGTGGAAATCGTCGGTTCCATTTTGGCGATCACAGCCCTTTGCGACGGTGCGATTTCGATATTTGTGTCCTGGTAGCCGGGCTTACGCAAGGTTGCGGTGTAGGGGTAGGGCAAGAGTTGCAACGTGACCGGTGTCTTGCCGGTAAAGTCGAACTGACGGCCGCGTGATCGCAGGTCCACCAGCGTTGCGCCGAGGTCCTGGTCCATGTCGCTGCGGGCATCTTTGGCAAAAATGCGCACGATGCGCAGCAGGTCGCGGCGAATGGCTGAGGGGGTGTTCTCATCGACGTTGAGGGTAAAGCTGCGGCTGATGTAGCCCTTCTTGCTCAGCCGGACCTTGTGTCTGCCCAACGTCAAAAACAGCCTGCCCCTTATGCCTGTCACGCCGGCCGGTCTGTCGTCAACAAAAATGTTTGCCCCGCGCGGGTTTGAAAGGATCGTAACGTTTTTGCGAAAGACACCTTGAATCTTGTAGAAAGCTTTGTCTTTCAGCGGCTGCTCCACACGCCAGAACCGTCGATCCTCCACCTGCACCCGGCCGGTCAAGGAATTGACCGTGACCCCGGCCAATTTGGGCAGACCGGGAAGTTCCAGCTCGATTTTCGTGGGTGTTTCCTTTACGTCCCAAAAGATGGTGGTAGGGGTGACCTGTCCGATTTGGATGCCGTCGATGAGGACCTGGGCGCCGGGCGGGTCGGAGGTCAATTCAAACTGATTTTTGAAATGATAAATGTAGGGTTGGCTTGCATGCTGCTGGAGCCCGCCGGGCACGTTCGGCTCACCTTTGCTGAGAACGTTGATGGATTTGACGACGGGCTCAAAGGACGGCAGGGTAAACATCAGCTTGTGCACGCCCGGTTTGATCTCAGCCAACTTCAGCGGCGTCTTTCCAGGGAGACGTTCGTTATCGAGATAGACCTGCGCGCCGGGAGGCACGGACGCGATCTCGATCGCCGGGGGGAAAAGATAGTCATAAATACGTGTGCCCATAGACGTGAAATGCAAAAACGTGTCCGCCACGGTGAACCCGAGCAGTGCGACGAAAAGCGTCAGCAGTCCGACGACGATGCCTTTTTTGTGTGTTCTGGCGGAGAGGCGGACCACATCGATGATGGTTTTATTCGCATCGTCGTTTTCTTCCACGAAGCTGTAGAAGTTTGGCGCCGTCCGGGGGACCCGGGCGAGCTGCATTTGAGTCGAATCCGAAGCCGTTTCGCCGGCCTCTCCATTTATCACCTCGGCCTCCACCGGAACCACGCCGTCGTCTGCTCCGGGGGAGGCGGAATTGTTCTCCATCGTTTCGAAATGCGGCGCCGGCATTTCATCCTCCGGCGTCGCTCCGCTGGGGTCACTTGTCCGCAGTTCGAACCGGCTGTCGGAAAAATGGGGCTCGTCGGCAGACTCGTGCGCTGCCGTCTGGTGTGTCGCTGCCTGAAGCGGTTCATCTTGTATTTCTGCTGCCGCGGCTTGTTCTGCAGTTTCGACTTCACGTACGTAGGCGCCGAGTTCTCCGGCAAAATCTGCGGCCGGCGCGGCCAGGAGTAGATAGTGCATGAGATCTCGGTACATCTGGTTCGCGGTCTGATAGCGTTTGGCAGGATCGAACTCCAGCGCCCGGCGCACGACGTTTTGCAGTCTCTCCGGCAGGCCGGCCTGGCTAAGGGCCGAAAAATCCTGCTCCCCGCGCAGTAAGCTTTCCACGCTCTCCTGGGGCGTAGCGCTGCGGAAGAAGCGCTGGCCGGTGAGCAGTTCGTGCAGGACAAGCCCCAGGGCGAAGATGTCGACCCGGCCGTCTATTTGACGCCCGGTCACCTGTTCCGGCGCGAGATAGCGAAGCTTGCCTTGAACCTGCACTTCATTTGCGTTTTGCGCCTGCCGCCGCCTGACGCCGGCGATGCCGAAATCGATGAGCTTCACCAGCCCGGATTTTGAAATCATGATATTTTCTGGCGACACATCCTGGTGGACGAGATTCAGGGGTTCGCCTGTTCGGGGGTCCCGGCGAGTATGTGCGTAATGCAGGCCGTTGCACACTTCCGCGGCGATATATGCGGAGAGATGTTTCGGTAGAATGCGGTTCGCACGTTCGGCCATTCTCAGCAGCGTCAACAGATTCGGACCGTCGATGTACTCCAGGACGATATACAGTTGTCCGCCGGCTTCGCGTTCGATGTCGTAAACCTGGACGATGTTGTGGTGATTGAGTCGGGCGATGCTGAGCGCTTCTTTTTGGAACATATCGATGTATTGTGCCTCGCCTAGTAGGGCGGGGTCCACGGCTTTGATGGCCACAGGCTTGTCAAACTGCTCATCGACGCCTTTGTAGATCACACCGAAGCCGCCACGACTTATTTCTTCCAGGATTCGGTACTTGCCGCGGATACGTGTAGCCGTATGCATGCCTGTCAGAACTCCCTTCGTTACCTTGTAACTGGTGCAGGTTCTGTTTGGATGGAACGAAAACAAGCGCTGCGTTTTCGTCGAGTCTCCCGGCAAAAAGCAACTTGCATGCCATGGGTCACGGTAGGGTTTTCCTGCGAACGAATGGTCTTCTCGAGGCACTTGGGTGTTTCACGGCACGACAAAATCGGTACACTTGTTTCGCAGTGAAACACGAATCCAGTTTGGGGGCAGCACCTTTTCGCGCCGAGATACGGCTTAGGGGAAAAATATTCGCTGGGCGTTTACGAAACGAAGAAGTCGCGAAAGAGCCTGTTCCGGCGCAATTTGGCCTCAACGAAACATTTCACACCCGGTGTGGTCTCTGGTGATTTCGGCAAAAGTGGGTGGAAAAAGGACGCGTCTCACCGCGATTGGTTCGATATTTGATAGCGAGTTTCGCGGACTTAATCCCGCGACAGCCGGAATGACAGCTCTTTCTGTCCGGAAAACAAGAATTTTTTACGCACTTTGCCGCGATTTCGCCTAATTTGGTAGGATAGAGGTGCGGGCAGGGAAACAACGTGGAAGCGCTTTGCAGCAGAGGATCGAAAGGATTGGCCGAAATGCGAACCGCCCTTTTTTTGTTCTTGAGTTTGATTTGTTCCACGCTCTTCGCGCAAACTTTCTCCACTCAGTACGACCCTGAGGTCAACGACAAAAAGTATCGGGAGAAGTGCTGGCCCAGAAACGACCGAGACACGCTTCTCGGCGTGATGCAACGGGTCCTGGACCGGCCTCTGGAGACGGTTTTTCACAACAACGACTACATTCAGACGTTCGGTTGCGCGTACGAAGACGACGATATCGAACAGAACTCCATTCGAGCGGTGTTCCGGGCCATCGACCAGTCCCTCCGAAACCGCCGCATCACAGCCCGGGACAATGTGCTGGGGATGCTGGAGGCCAGGCCCCCCCGGCCTGACAACCTCGCGCGCAATTACACCCTGTACGTGAACGTGGTGAAAAACTCCGAAGTCACCCAGGCGAGATACGAGGTGAAGATTCTGGACCTGGAGGTGGTGCGAACTTTCGAGTCCCGCCGTGCGGTGTGGACCAGAATCATCACCCGCTACGCTTACCAGGACGATTATAAGAACGCTCCAGCTCCGGTGGAGACTCCCTCCGAATTCGTGAATGTGATGGAGCTCGCCGAAGAGATCCTGGAGGCGGCGGGCAAGGGCAACTTCAAAAAAGCCCACGAACTCATCTCCAGTACGCAGAAGCCCACCTTCTACCCCTCGGATGTGAGTGAGCTGGTATTCGGCGATTATTTGACGCTCTTTTCCGAGAAGAATCCTACTGCCGGGCAGCTTCCCGCAATCTATCTGGGCAAAGGCATTTACATCACCAAGATACCGAAAGTTGGCACTCGGGTGCTGAAATTCGGAGAGGAACACCTGTTCGGTCTGCAGATCGACACCAGTTTATTCAATCGGGCCACCAGTCTCTTTATGAATCTGCAGTACCGTGCGCCGGAATCGGTGCTGCAGTGCCTGCTGCTCAGGTTTGGTGATAAGAAACCGGTTTATCTCTCACACGGCAAGTCTTCAGGTTGAGTTAGGCAGCTCAGGGGCACAAGGATGGGCCGGAACGGTGACAATTCCTTCTGCGAAATCGTTTTGAATCAACATCTGGATGGGGGACCGTGTTTAAGCAGCGAGTAGGACCACGACATCGATTCATCATTGCCAAGCTCTCTTCGGACACCCTGGAGGGGCAGTCCAAGGAGGCCTATCGCAAGAATGTGGAAAAGGCAGTGATAGCCAGTCTTTTGCTCACAATCTTCGCGTTCAGGTTTGTAGCGCACTTTGACTTTGAGCGGTACTTTGAAAAGCCGGAAAGTGTGACGCTGGAATTCATCGATATTCCCGAGATTCCCCCGGCGGTGGCGGAGCCGCCCAAGATGAAGATGGAGAATGTGGTTCAAGTGGAGCCGGAAAAAGAACAGACCGAGGAAGAGAGCGAGCTCGCAGAGCAAGTGGAAGATTTGTTGAACGAAAACGACGAGGAGGTGCAGCTCGCTCTGGCCAATGAAGGCATCAGCGATTATCTGCTTTCCAGCTCACCCATGGGCCAGCTTTCCGGGCCGCAGTTGCGCTTGCGCGAGGATCGCAGCTATCGGGGAGGTGGCCTGGACCTCCACTCTGGTGACGGGATGGGTGACCTCGCAGGTGCCGGCGACCTGGATATCGGCACTACGGTTCATGACGCAGGCCGTGACCTCGCCGCGAATGATGACGTGAACCTGGACATCACCAAGGCGACGGCGGACAAGGGCGTTCCAGATGGCGGTGGCCGGGGCGAGGAGGAAGTGAAGCTGGGTTTGTCCGGCAAGGTGGAAAGAATCATCACTTTTTCGTCCTCCACCATCGGGACAGACGACTACAAGCTTTGGAACAAGATCATCAGTGAGTTGGACCGTTTGAACAAGGGCCGCTACGGCGAAGTGCCCGACGCCATCCAGAGGAACAAACGCGGCTTTGTGATTCACTTCCGTTTTGCAGACGGTACCGAGCAGGAAGTGCACTGGCGGCGGGATGGGAACATCTGGATCAAAGTGATCGGGCAGAGCAATAAAACCAACATTCAAGAGTTGCGGAGGTCGTTAAACCGATTGCTGCGTCTGTAATTCGTAAGTTCAGGAGAGATGCATGATGAAATGCTACCGGCTCGTCGGGGCAACAGTTTGCTTACTGGGTTTTGTCGGCACTGCGTTTTCCCAATCTGTAAGCGACCTGTACCAGGAGATTCAGCAGGCTTACAAAAACTCGGAGTACCAGAAGACCGTCGATTTGAGCCAGCAGATAATCTCCAGGTGCGCGGAAAGCGTGCCTGATGTCGAGTGTCGATTCACCGACGTGATGAAGAGCGTCTACCGGCTCAAAGGGTTTGCCGAGTACCAGCTTTACGTCAGCGACCGCGATCTGGTGACGTTGGATGCGGCTATCCTTTCTCTGAAGAAGAGCTATGAGCTGTTCGGCGACCCGGAGATCGCGTTTAATTTCGGGTACATGGAATCGTTGCGCGCCATCGAACTCAAAGACGGCCGTTATCTGGACGGACTGGTGCACGCCTGGCAAGGTATTCTCGGCCTATATGCCAAGAACGATTGGAATGTCAGCCAGGAGTTGATCGACAAGATCAAGACGTTCATCAATCAGGCCGTGGAGATCACCATCACGCCACCGGACAGCGCAGTCACCAACGGACTTTTCGCCAGCTTCATGGTGCGGCTTGCTTGCGACCTGGCGGAGAAAGCGACGCTGAGCAGCCGGGACAGCCTGTTCTTCCGTGTCTACCGCCAGCGGGCCGTCGAGGATGAGTTCAATCTGCGCGGGAACGAATGGCGGGCAAGAGGGTTTGCCGCGGAGAAAGATTTGAACAGCTACCCGGATGATTTTCACTACCGCGAGACCCGTCGATTCCTGGAATTGGCCTACCTTCACGCCAAGAGCACGGAACGACAGGCTGAGATGTTGAAAGAGCTCACGAAAGTCGCTCTGTTTATGGAGAAGGAGGGGATCAACAGTCAGGCCGAGGCAGAACTGCAGTACGCCCGGGAAAAGGCGCGGCAAGCGTACAGTCTGCTGGTGGATCGGGGCTCGGACATTCCCCTGTCCCTGGCCAGCGAGATCAAAAAAGTGTACGGCAACGCGATTTTCAGGCTGGTCAACTACTATTTCAGCTTCGCGGATTCCACCAATCGTCTCAATGCCTACGCTCGCGCGAAGCGAGTGGGCGAAGAGTTGCTGGTGCCGGATGGTCGATTTGGCCGGAAGCAAAAATTCATCTGGGATGGCTACGAGGACCTCTATTTGCGTCTCTCGGAAATCGGCTATGAGATCGGCGACAAAGACTTCGCCGTGGATATGGTGGACAAAGCCTGGAAAGCCGCGCTCAGTGCCAACAACCTGGACCAGCTCGACCTCTGCGGCGACCTGGAGTTGGACAAGGCCGTTCAGATGTTCCCCTTCGCCAAGGTCTACCGGCAGATCGCGGAACGGTTCGGCCTGCAACCGGTGTTGCACTGGTTGCGGCCCATCATCAAATGCCTTGCCAACAGTGCACGTTCGGTTCAAACCACAAAGAAGGGAGCCTGACGGTGAGAGGAATCATTTTCGGTTTCGGGTTCTCACTATTGCTGGGGGGCATCACGACACTCCACGCCCAGGCCGTCGAGATGCAGTTGGAGCAGCAGATGGTTGCACTCGAGCGGGACGTGGTGCGGGCCTATAATGAGTTGCAAAAATTTCTCCACGAAGACACACGCCGGGGGCCGGAGTTACTGGCCTTCGAGTCGTTGATCAACGTTTACGTGGAAGAGGTGCTGAAACTCTATGACACGTTCTGGCGCATCAAAGGGGCGACGTTGGAGTCGCAGCAGAACATCGCGGCCCGCTGTCTGATCTTTCGCTCCTTAACATATCTGGAGCGCGCCAGAGAAGACCCGGCCAATTATGAAAAGGCCTGCGACGACTACAAAAAGGCTCTGCATCTGGCGGAGAACAATCTCAAAGAGCCGTTGCTGAGCACGAAACTGCCCTACGAGGTCTGGATCGGGTCCAAGCTGTATCTCCGATTGGCCGACCTGCTGGACAGTCGCGATAAGAATTTTCAAATGCTGGACTGCTTTCGCATGTCCAAAAAGTAGAGGATGCACGCACACATCATGAAGGCTGTTTTGAGTTCGATCTTGCTCTCGGTGCTGTTGTTTTTCGCCGCATTTCCCGCGGTTGCCCAGCACGATGCAGGCACTTTGCTCAAGAGGATGCGCCAATACGAGGACAGCATTCTAAAAAGTTACCTCGAATATCAGAAGCTGTACTACGAAGACAAGAGCCGGGCGCATGAGTTGGCCGCATTCGAGGAGCTGCTTTCGGTCTACATCGACCAGGTGATGGAAATGTACGAGACGCTGAGCCTCTCGCAAAGACAAACAGAAGAACCCAGGGACATCGCCGCGCGCGCCTTGATCTTCAAGGCTCTGATGTTTTTGGAAAAAGCTCCGCTGAATGTCGGCTACTTTGAGAAGGCCTGCTACGAATATTACCAGGCCCTCAGCCTCTATGATGGCACCGACGCGGTACCGGTGATCTACAAAGAGTTGCCCAAGGAAATTCGGACGGGCAACGAAACGTTCTTCCGGTTGGTGGATTTGCTGGAGGCCAAGGGGCAGGAATTGAAACATTTTGGCAAAGTCAAGCTGACCTTTCGCCATTTTACGGTCACCGCGGATTTCGACCCGGAGAAACTGGAGCTGGTGAAATTCCGGGAAGCCGCGCCGTCGCGCTATACTCACACCTTCTCGCTAGCCGAAGCCAGAATCAAACAGGCGTTTGCCGAGGTGTTTCGCAAGAGCCGCGAGGTAGAGACCTATATCGCTTTGCCAGAGGGAACGTACCTGCTGCGCTTGCAGTCCGCGCGCCGGTTCAGCAACTCTGCGCTCACCAGATTCTACGTTCGCCCCAATCAGGAGCAGCACTACATCATGGAGCCGCTGGCCGACTGGATCATTTTGTACGAAGAGCCGCTCAGTAAACGGCCCGACTATTATCGCTTTCGACGCAACAAGGAGGGCCTCGCCGCCGACCAACTTCCAAGCCTGTTCGACCACCAGGCCACCACAGACGGCGTACCTGGTCCTCAAAAGACCGACGGCACGCTTTCCTCCACGGGGGAGGAGCAGCACCAGGCCCTCGTCGCCGAGATCGTCGCCGCGTACCTGCCGCAGTTTAAAGTCAAAGTGATGTTTGACCTCAACGATCCGGAAATCCAGGACAACTCGGTGCAGATTCTCGCTCGTACGATCGTCGATTATGTGGAGAGCCCGGAATACTACAACCGGTGGAGCCAGTGGACCGCTGCGTGGGAGATCGCCAAAAGGGTTCGAGACGTGGTCAGCCCCGGAAGTCTTGTTCCTGTCCCGTTGGTGAAGCTCATCTTCAAGGTGTTGAACGAGCTTTAGGTTCGACTGCGACAAACCTCTTTCCGGCCGTGGCAAAATACGGCCGGATTTTTTTCTTGCTTCTTTCGTCGCAATTCTTTAAAATATCGCAAAAAAGAGAGTGATTATGGGATCATCGAAGCCGGTCGCCGATAAAAAGACGAGAAAGAAGCTGCGGGAAGCGATGCAGGAGTTGAAAGAAGGGAACAAGACCCCCTTCGGCAAGTACGACATGGATGAGCATACGCAAAGCAAAGGGAAGTAGCGGGGTTTGTGATTCCGGCCTCCTGTCCTCTCTCGCCGTACTCTTTTTATCCGACACCATCCACTTTCCACTCTCCCTGTTTATTGCATTGGGTTTCGCTTTAGGATTCAGGGTGAATGAAGGCCAGAATATGACGCGTCGGTTTATTGAAAAGAGAAAATTCCCGCGTCTGGATACCTCGAACTGTGAAGCGTGGAAAATTCGGGTGTTTGGCGTGCGCGGTAAACCCCTTGAAGGCCAGATTTTGAATTTGAGTCTGGGTGGAGTGGCCTTCGTCACCGACTGGCGAAACGTCCTCAAAACCATCAACCGGTTCAAAACCAGGGTGGAGATCGAATTACCTGATGGCAAGCACATCGATGCTGCGTCTTTTTTTCTCCGCGCGCAGCCTAAACGCACCGGCGATGATTGCATATGCGTTCTGGCCCTCATCGGGCTTGAAGGAAAAAACAGCACTTACTTGCAGCAGTTTATCTCAGGAAAATCATCAACCTAGGAAGCCGGTTGGCGAAACGCGAACTCACGACTTAGCGGAATTGGAGGGTAAATGGATCGTCTGACAATTGACGATTTGGAACTGAGCGGTAAGCGCGTCTTGACACGCGTGGATTTTAACGTGCCTCTGGAAAACGGCGCGGTTGCCAATGCCGCGCGCATCGAAGCCACATTGCCCACCATCGAAAAAATTATCGGGCAAGGGGGCCGACTCATCTTGATGTCGCATCTCGGGCGGCCCAAAGGTGAAGCGAAGCCGGAATTGAGCCTCAGGCCGGTTGCGGAAAAGCTGGCGGGGTTGCTCAATCGGGAAGTCAAAATGGCCCCGGACTGTGTAGGACCGGAAGTGGAAAAAATGGTTGCTGCGCTGCAGGATGGGGAGATTCTCTTGCTGGAAAACACGCGTTTCCACAAAGGTGAAACGGCAAACGACCCGGAGTTTGCGCGGCAATTGGCTGCTTTGGGTGAGGTTTACGTCAACGATGCGTTCGGTGCAGCACATCGCGCGCACGCTTCTACCGTGGGTGTGGCAAAGCTGAT